>NZ_JBHTTQ010000036.1:30765-66360 GCF_042794475.1 Streptomyces sp. NPDC056527 | reverse complement strand
GCCACCCCCTGACAGGGTGGCCGCCCTTTCGTTCGCTCAGAGGCCCGCGTGGGCGCCTCCGGCGGTGTGCCTACAGGCTTACTTGCCCTTGGCGGCTTCCTTGAGCTTGGAGCCCGCGGAGACCTTCACGCTGTAACCGGCCGGGATGTTGATCGGGTCGCCGGTCTGCGGGTTACGAGCGGTGCGAGCGGCACGGTGGGTGCGCTCGAAGGTCAGGAAGCCGGGGATGGTGACCTTCTCGTCGCCCTTGGCGACGACCTCGCCGACGGTCTCGGCGAGAGCGGCCAGCACGGCGTCGGCGTCCTTGCGGGTCACCTCGGCGCGGTCGGCCAGGGCGGCCACCAGCTCACTGCGGTTCATGTTGTTACTCCCGTGTTCTTCTTGCCTGTGAGGCGTGCCATGCGGCGGAGCCGCATGTATGGGCACAGCGAAGCCGATGCTGCCAGGGCCCTCGGACAGTCCCCGGACCCGGGTCTGGTGACAGACCCTCGCGCCCGAATAGGCATCCTGCCCCCACCAGCGGCGGGAACGCCAATCCGGCACCCTCTGGGGTCACACGAAAAGCGCCACGGGCTCTGGCGTGGTGACGTTCCGTCGACTCCGCCGAAACTCTTTGGAGCCGAGGCGCCACCCTACGGCGGATCTACGGCGCGGCGCCCGGCGACGCGCCGTTCCGACGGCGGGCCCGGGACCTTTCACGGCCCCGTCGCGGCCCGCCGTACGTGGTGTACGAACTCTCTCAGAGCCCGTTCGTCCCGTTGTCGGCACCCGCGCCGGCCGCCTTCGCGGCGGTGCGGACGGCGCCCGCGACGGCGCCGGCGACCTTGTCGTTGAAGACCGACGGGATGATGTAGTTCGGGTTCAGCTCGTCCTCGGTGACGACGTCGGCGAGGGCCGAGGCGGCCGCCAGCATCATCTCCGTGTTGACGGTGCGGGACTGAGCGTCCAGCAGACCGCGGAAGACACCCGGGAAGACCAGCACGTTGTTGATCTGGTTCGGGAAGTCCGAGCGGCCGGTGGCCACAACGGCCGCGGTCTGGCGGGCGATTGCCGGGTCGACCTCGGGGTCCGGGTTCGCGAGCGCGAACACGATCGCGCCCTCCGCCATCGCGGCGACGTCGTCCGCGCCGAGCAGGTTCGGGGCGGAGACGCCGATGAAGACGTCCGCGCCGACGACGGCCTGCTTGAGGGTGCCGGTGACGCCCTCGGGGTTGGTGTTGTCGGCGATCCAGCGCAGCGGCGAGTCCTTCTCGGCCTCGACCAGGTCCTCGCGGCCGGCGTGCACGACACCGTGGATGTCGGCGACGACGGCGTGCTTCACGCCCGCCGCGATGAGCAGCTTGAGGATGGCCGTACCGGCCGCGCCGGCGCCGGACATGACGACCCGTACGTCGCCGATTCCCTTGCCCACCACGCGCAGTGCGTTGGTGAGGGCGGCGAGGACGACGATCGCGGTGCCGTGCTGGTCGTCGTGGAAGACGGGGATGTCGAGGGCCTCGCGCAGGCGGGCCTCGATCTCGAAGCAGCGGGGCGCCGAGATGTCCTCGAGGTTGATGCCCGCGAAGCCGGGGGCGATCGCCTTGACGATCTCGACGATGGCGTCGGTGTCCTGGGTGTCCAGGCAGAGCGGCCAGGCGTCGATGCCGGCGAAGCGCTTGAAGAGGGCCGCCTTGCCCTCCATGACGGGCAGGGCGGCCTTGGGGCCGATGTTGCCGAGGCCGAGGACGGCGGAGCCGTCCGTCACGACTGCGACGGAGTTGCGCTTGATGGTGAGGCGGCGGGCGTCCTCGGGGTTCTCGGCGATCGCCATGCACACGCGGGCGACGCCCGGGGTGTAGATCATGGAGAGGTCGTCACGGTTGCGGATGGGGTGCTTGGACGCCATCTCGATCTTGCCGCCGAGGTGCATCAGGAACGTACGGTCGGAGACCTTGCCGAGGACGACGCCCTCGATGGTGCGCAGCTGCTCGACGATCTCGTCGGCGTGCGCGGTCGAGGTGGCGGCGATCGTGACGTCGATCCGCAGCTTCTCGTGGCCGGAGGCGGTCACGTCGAGGCCGGTGACGGAACCGCCGTGGGACTCCACCGCCGTGGTGAGCTGGGAGACCGCGGTTCCGCTGGCGGGAACCTCCAGCCTGACCGTCATCGAGTACGAGACGCTGGGCGCCGTTGCCATGGCCGAGTTCCTCTGCTTTCCCTGAGCTTCGTTGCTACGCCGCCCTGGCTGGTTGCCCGG
The DNA here is from genome assembly GCF_042794475.1 of Streptomyces sp. NPDC056527. Lineage (NCBI taxonomy): Bacteria > Bacillati > Actinomycetota > Actinomycetes > Kitasatosporales > Streptomycetaceae > Streptomyces > Streptomyces sp. NPDC056527. The sequence continues at coordinate 64,124 of NZ_JBHTTQ010000036.1, read as the reverse complement.
CGGCGCCCTCCGATCGTCGCACCTACCTGCCGGTAGCAGGTAATGCGGTCATTTTGTTTTCGGAAAGTAGTTTCCACCATACGAGAACCCGCGAGGAAACAGAAGAGGTCCCTGTCACCAGGGGTGACAGGGACCTCAACTTCGTAGCTATGCACTAAGTGGCACCGACCCGCCATGCTCGCCTCGCGGCAAGAGGTCCCTCTGAGGGACGAAGGTTGGGCCCGGGGGCTTGGATCGAGCCGGTGCCATAGACAGGCTAACAAACCACTCTGGTAAGTGATTCCTGCGACGCAGGTTGACCGGAAATCAGTCCCTGAGCAGGTCGGGAACCCCCGCCGCGTCCGGCACGTCCCGGGCGCCCGAGACGACGGTGAGCTGCTGCGTGGCGCGGGTCAGCGCCACGTAGAGCACCCGCAGCCCGGCCGGGGACTCGTCCGCGATCTCTGCGGGCGAGACCACCACCGTGGCGTCGTACTCCAGGCCCTTGGCCTCCAGGGAGCCGAGTGCCACCACCCGGTCGCCGAGGTCGGCCAGCCAGCGGGCGGCCTGCTCGCGCCGGTTCATGGCGACCACGACACCGACCGTTCCGTCCACCCGTTCGAGCAGACGGCGTGCCTCGCTCCGTACGATTTCGGCCAGATCGGCCTTCTCCGCCACCGGCACGAAGCGCGGCACCACGCCGGTCGACCGCACCGCCCGCGGAGAGATGCTGCCGGGCATGGCGAGGGCGAGCACCTTGGCGGCGAGCTCGGCGATCTCGGCGGGATTGCGGTAGTTCACGGTCAGCTCGAAGCGGCGGCGCGGACGGCTCCCCAGCGCCTCGTCGCGGGCCTCGGCGGCCTCGTCCGGGGTCGACCAGGACGACTGCGCCGGGTCGCCGACGACCGTCCAGGTCGCGTGGCGGCCGCGCCGCCCGACCATCCGCCACTGCATGGGCGTGAGGTCCTGCGCCTCGTCGACGATGACGTGGGCGTACTCGGTGCGCTCGGCCGCGAGCCGTTCGGCCCGCTCGCGCTGCGTCTCCTCCCGTACGGGCATCAGCTCTTCCAGGCCCGTGAGCTGGTCCAGCGGGTCGTACTCCCGCTTCTTGCGCGGCCGGGCCGGGGCGCCGAGGAGGGTGTTCAGCTCGTCGAGGAGCGCCACGTCGTGCACGGAGAGCCCGTCACGGCGCAGGGAGCGGGCGAGGCGGCGGACCTCGCCGGGGTTGAGGATGCGCCGGGCCCAGCGGCCGAGGCGCTTCTCGTCGGCCATCGCGTCGAGGACCTGGCGGGGGGTGAGCTCGGGCCACCAGGCGTCGAGGAAGCGGAGGAACGAGTCCTCGGTGGAGACGTCCTCGTCGAAGGAGGAGCGCAGCTCGGCGGCGAGCTCGGGGTCGCTGTGCCGTCCGGCGGCGCCGGATCTGGCGTACAGCGCGTCGAGCAGCAGCCTGCGGGCGCGCGGACGCAGCAGGTTGACGGGCGCGGAGCCGCCCAGGACGTTGTGCCGGATGCGCTGGAGGTCGTCGGCCTCCAGCTCCAGACGGCGGCCGAAGGCGACGACCCGCAGGCGCGTGGGCGTGCCGGCGGGTGCCTGGGGCTCGTCGAAGGAGAGCTGATCGCCGTCGGCCGGCTTGGGCGCGGGGGTCTCCAGGGCGCCGCGGGCGGCCTTGCGCAGGACGGCGAGCATCCGCGAGGAGCCCTTGACGCGGGCCACGGCCGGCTCGTCGTACGTGGTGGCCTCCACGCCGTCCACGAGCGAGCCGAGGGCGCGGATGGCGACCTGGCCCTCCTCGCCGAGCGAGGGCAGGACGCCCTCGGTGTACGAGACGAGCAGCGGGGTCGGGGAGACGATCAGGATGCCGCCCGCGTACCGCCGCCGGTCCTGGTAGAGCAGATAGGCCGCCCGGTGCAGGGCCACCGCCGTCTTCCCGGTGCCGGGGCCGCCCTCGACGTACGTGACGGAGGCGGCGGGCGCGCGGATGACCAGGTCCTGCTCGGCCTGGATGGAGGAGACGATGTCGCGCATGGTGTGGCTGCGGGCCTGGCCGAGGGCGGCCATCAGGGCGCCGTCGCCGATCACCGGCAGCTCGCGCCCGTCCAGGGTCGCCTTCAGCTCGGGGCGCATCAGGTCGTCCTCGACGCCGAGGACCTTGCGGCCCTTGGAGCGGATGACGCGGCGGCGCACCACCCGGCCGGGGTCGACCGGCGTGGAGCGGTAGAAGGGCGCGGCGGCGGGTGCGCGCCAGTCGATGACGAGCGGCGCGTAGTCGGAGTCGAGGACGCCGATCCGGCCGATGTGGAGGGTCTCGCCGATGTCGGCCGTGTTGTCGGGCCGTACGGCGTCCTCGGCGGGCTCGACGGAGGTGTACGCGCCGTCGGGGCCCTTCTTGCCGTCCTTGCCGTAGAGCAGGTCGATCCGGCCGAAGAGGAAGTCCTCGAACTCGTTGTTGAGCCGGTTGAGGTGGATACCGGCCCGGAACACCTGGGCGTCGCGCTCGGCGAGCGCGCCGGGCGTGCCGACCTGGCCGCGCTTGGCGGCGTCGTTCATCAGGAACTCCGCCTCGCGGATCTTCTCCTCGAGGCGGCGGTAGACCTGGTCCAGATGTTCCTGCTCGACACCGATCTCACGGTCCCGGACCGTGTCCACGGTGTCCACGGCTTCCTGCGCGGCCACTAAGGCCCCCTTCTGACGTGCACTGGGCAGCCGTCGAGCGTACGCCACAGGGGGCCGAAATGTCAGGCCTCCACCTCCACGAGGCGTTCGCCGTCGAAGGTCCGGACCTCGAAGTGGTCGATGTCGTTGCGCTCCATGGCCGCCCCGCCGTGCACGTACAGCGGGTTCTTGGCGCTCTCCATGGTGGCGTCGGGGATGCCGTATCCCCATTTCGGCACGGCCCAGGAGGTGACGACCTCCTCCTCGCCGCTCTTGGAGACGGCGACGAGCCGGCACTTGAGCGGGCCCTTGACGTTCTTGAGTTCGAGGACGGTGTGGGTGCCCCAGCCCTTCTTCTCCAGACCGACGGTGGCACTGATCTTGGTCGTCGGGTCGGTGGCCTGGATCTTCTCTTCCATGTGGTTGAAGAAGGCGTCCTCGGCGGGGCTGGTGGGGTGGGGCTCGATCGCCCGGTTCTCCTTGCCTCCGTCGGAGGTGGCGACGACGGCGACGGCGGGTCCGCCGACGACGAGGATCGCCGCGGCGGCGACGAGGTAGAAGGTGCGGCGACGGGAGCGGGCCCGCTTGGCGCCCACCTCGTCCATGAGCCGGCCGAGGAGCTGCGGCCCGGGTGTGGAGTCGAGGGAGACGGGAGCGGAGGGGATGCGCCGAGGACCGGGCGGGGCCGGCGGCCGGGGCGCGAAGTCGTCGAAGGCCCGGTCGGCGTACGGATCGGCCACGGGTCCCGTGGAGCCGGCGTACGGGTCGGGGGCGGCATACAGGCCCGAGTACGGGTCCGGGGCGGCCGGAGCGGTGTCGCCGTCCGCCAGCATGGCCAGCATCGGCTCCATCCCGGCGAACTCCTCCACGTGCGCGGCGCAGAGGTCGCAGTCCACCAGGTGCGCCTCGAAGGCGGCGGCGTCGACGTCGTCCAGGATGCCGAGTACGTACGCACCCGCGGCGTCGTGCGGCGGTGTCATGCCGATACCCCCCTCTCCTCCAGCGCGAGCTTCATCGAACGGAGTGCGTAGAACACCCGGGAACGCACGGTCCCGGCAGGTATGCCGAGGGTCTCGGCCGCCTCATTGACCGTACGCCCCTTGAAGTAGGTCTCGACCAACACTTCCCGGTGGGCGGGCGTCAAATCGTCGAGCGCATCAGAGAGCGTCATCAGCCACAGCGCCTTGTCGATCTCGTCCTCCGCGGGCAGGACCTCGAGCGGTGACGGATCGACCTCCTGAGGCCGGGCCTGCCGGCTTCGGTGGCCGTCGATGACGATGCGCCGGGCAACCGTCACCAGCCAAGGTCGGACGGAGCCGGTAGCCCTGTTGAGCTGGCCGGCGTTCTTCCAGGCACGGATGAGCGTCTCCTGCACGACGTCCTCGGCACGCTGGCGATCGCCGGCGACGAGGCGTAGTACATAGGCGAGCAGGGGCCCGGCATGTTCGCGGTAGAGAGCACGCATCAACTCCTCGTCAGGGACGTCGGGTCGAAAGCGTGGGACCTCACTGCGATGCCGGGCCCGATGCGGACGGTCATCGGCCACGGCCGCATCCTTGCGCACCTGAACCTCCCGGTCGAGACCCTGTTGTCGTCGAGAGGTACGGAGCCGGAGAGGGTTCGACTCAACGGTGCTCAAGATTTTTTCACACCGGCACGATTCCCCTTCGGGCTGCCCGATGGCGGGCAACTCGTTCGCGGTTACCGCAGGTCTCACTGGAGCACCAGCGCCGGCGGCGTCCCCGCGACGTATCCAGATAACAGCGGCGGCAGTTGTCGCCCTCGCACCGTCGGAGCAGGGCGCGGGCGGCCGGGTCGGTGAGCAGGTCGACGGCGTCCCTGGCGACGGCGGCGAGCAGGGCGCGGCAGTCGGGTTCGTCGCTCAACGCCCGTACGAGCCCGTCGGCTTCCGTGCGGACGGCGCGGGGCGCGGGCGGGGCGGAGGCGGCGGCGAACGCGTTGAGCCGCTCCAGCGCGGGATCGGCGCGCCGCCCGTCGAGCTGGGCGCCCACCAGTTCGCGGACGCAGTCGCGCAGTTCGCGAAAGCGCACGACCCAGTGGGCGTCGAGCGCGCTCAGCGGGGTGGCGGCCGGGACGAGTCCGGTGGTGCGCAGGAAGTCGTCGAGCGCGTCGGCGCGGCGGAGCGCGTGGGCGGCCAGATCCAGGCAGATCCGCCCGGAGTCGAACCGTACGGTCATGACCCTGTCACCACCTCGCGGTCGTGGGGCCGGCGCGGGAACCGGCGGGCGCTGCGACCAGAGTGCCCACCCCGAGCGGAGCCCGCTAGAGGGCGCGTCGGACGGATACGGCGAGCCGGAGCCGTGCCCGGTGGGCGACTGCGGTCGGCGGGAGAGCTGCGCCGTGGACGGATGCGGATGGGGAGGGGGGTCGTCCCGTCGTGGACGCCCGCGTATGGATCGTGGACGCACGTGCATGGTCTCGCCGGCCCGCGGCCGCTTGACTGGGGCCATGACGGACAACAGGGGTGGGACGGCGGCCGGCGCGGTGCTGGGCGCGGCGACGGTGGCGACGGGACTGATCGCCGGAGTGTGGTTCGCGTACGTGTGCTCGGTGATGCCGGCGCTGGCACGGAGCGACGACAAGGTCTTCGTGGAGGTGATGCGGAACATCAACGACGTGATCCAGAACCCGGTCTTCTTCACGCCCTTCTTCGGGGCGTTGATCCTGACCGCGGTCGCGGCATGGCAGCTGCGGGGCACCCCGGCGAAGCCGTGGGCGCTCGCGGCGCTGGTCGTGTACGTGGCCGTCTTCGTGGTCACCTCGGCGGTGAACGTCCCGCTCAACGACGCCCTCGCGGCGGCCACGGACCCGGTACGGGCCCGCGCGGACTTCGAGACCCCGTGGGTGGCCTGGAACATCGTCCGCGCGGTCCTGACGGCCGTGGGCTTCGCGTGCCTGCTGCGGGCGCTCGCGATACGCCGGGCGCGGTGACCGCGCCGTGCGCACCGGACCTACTCGTCGTACTTGGTGTCCGCCACCGGGTCGAGCGCCAGCCGGTAACCCCGCTTGACCACCGTCTGGATCAGCTTCGGCGTGCCGAGTGCCGTCCGCAGCCGGGCCATCGCCGTCTCCACGGCGTGCTCGTCGCGGCCGGCGCCCGGCAGGGCGCGCAGCAGCTCGGCCCGGGAGACGACCCAGCCGGGTCGCCGGGCCAGGGTGCCCAGCAGCGCCATCCCGGCCGGCGGCACCGGACGCAGAGAGCCGTCGACCAGGACCGCGTGCCCCCGGATCTCGATGCGGTGGCCGGCCACCGGGAGCGTACGGGCCCGGGAGGGCAGTTCCTGGCAGAGCAGTTGCACCAGCGGCCCGAGCCGGAAGCGCTCCGGCTGGAGCGTGTCGATGCCGTGCGCCTGGAGCGGCAGCGCCGTCACCGGCCCCACGCACACCGCGAGCACCTCGTTCCGCAGCGCCGCGAGGAACTCCGGCAGCACGCCCCGGTCCTCCGCCCGCGTCAGAAGCGAGGCGGCGGCCGGCGCGCTGGTGAAGGTGACGGCGTCCAGGGAACCGCTCAGCACCCCGTCCAGGAGCCGGTCCAGCGGGCCGACGTCCTCGGGAGGCATCCACCGGTAGACCGGTACGCCGACGACCTCCGCGCCGCCCGCCGTCAGCGCCTCCACGAACCCCGGGAGCGGCTCCCCGTGCAGCTGGAGCGCGATCCTCCGCCCTGCCACGCCCTCGGCGAGGAGCCGGTCGAGCACCTCTGCCATGGACTCGGACGACGGGGACCACGACTCCGTGAGCCCCGCCGCCCGTACCGCGCCCTTGACCTTGGGCCCGCGGGCGAGGAGTTCGACGCCCCGCAGGCAGTCGAGGAGCTCCTCGCCGTAGCCCCAGCCGTCCGCCGCCTCGACCCAGCCGCGGAAGCCGATCGCCGTGGTGGCGACGACGACGTCCGGGGCGTGGTCGATGAGTTCCTTCGTGGCGGCGAGCAGTTCCGTGTCGTCCGCGAGCGGCACGATCCTCAGCGCCGGGCCGTGGACCACGGCCGCACCCCGGCGGCGAAGGAGCGCGCCCAGCTCGTCCGCGCGCCGTGCCGCCGTGACGCCGACGGTGAACCCCGCGAGGGGACCCTGCTCTTGCTCGTACATGACGACCGAGCCTGACGGCGATTGGTCACAGACTCGGATCGCCGGTATTTCCTGGCCGTTACGGACCACTCCGGATCACACCTCGGCGTAACCGCGCTGCGGCGACGTCTCACCCGAGGCACCTGCCGCGCCTTCCGCCGTGTCCGGTACGGCGACCGGGCGGCGAAGGTATACCGCCCAGGTCACGACCATGCAGGCCGCGTAGAAGACGAGGAAGGCGACGAAGGCCGAGGTGCCGGTGCCGGCCGTCTGGAAGGACTGCCGGAAGGCCAGGTTGATGCCGAGCCCGCCGAGCGCGCCGACCGCGCCGATCAGCCCCATGGAGGCCCCGGAGAGCCTGCGGCCGTACGACTCCGCCTCCTCGCCGGACAGGCCCTTGCGGTGGCCCTGCGCCAGGAAGATCGCGGGGATCATCTTGTACGTGGAGCCGTTGCCGAGGCCGCTGAGGACGAAGAGTCCGATGAAGCCGACGAGGAAGACTGCGAGGGACTCGACGACCGAGGCGTAGACGACGACCGCCGTCGCGAGCGCCATGGCCGCGAAGGTCGACAGGGTGATGCGGGCGCCGCCGTACTTGTCGGCGAGCGAGCCGCCGACGGGCCGGATCAGCGAGCCGAGCAGCGGGCCGATGAAGGTGAGCGAGGCGGCCTGGAGCGGGGTGCGGCCGAACTGGGTCTGGAGGACCAGACCGAAGGCGAAGCTGTAGCCGATGAAGGAGCCGAAGGTGCCGATGTAGAGGAAGGCCATGATCCAGGTGTGCTTGGCCCCCACCGCTTCCTTCACGGCTCCGGTGTCGTTCTTCACCGGCGCGAGGTTGTCCATGAAGAGCGCGGAGCACACCGCCGCGATCAGGATGAGCGGGACGTAGACGCCGAGGACGATCCGCGGGTGCATGGCGCCGGCGGTGCCGATGACGAGCAGGCCGATGAGCTGGACGACGGGGACGCCGATGTTGCCGCCGCCCGCGTTCAGGCCGAGCGCCCAGCCCTTCTTCCGCAGCGGGAAGAAGGCGTTGATGTTGGTCATGGAGGAGGCGAAGTTGCCGCCTCCGACGCCGGTGAGCGCCGCCACCAGCAGGAAGGTGTTGTACGAGGTGCCCGGCTCCATCACCGCGTAGGCGACGCCCGTCGGCAGGAGCAGCAGCAACGCGCTGAAGACGGTCCAGTTCCTGCCGCCGAAACGGGCGACGGCGAAGGTGTACGGGATCCGGATGAGCGCGCCGACGAAGGTCGCCGTCGCGATCAGGAAGAACTTCCCCGCCGGGTCGATGCCGTACTGCGGTCCCATGAAGAGGACCATGACCGACCACAGGCTCCAGATGGAGAAGCCGATGTGCTCGGAGAGCACGGAGAAGGCCAGATTGCGCCGGGCGATCCGCTCTCCTTGTTCACGCCAGAAGGTCTCGTCCTCCGGCTCCCACCGTTCGATCCATCGGCCGCCCATCACGTACCTCCACGGTGTCGGGTCCCGAGCGTCCAGACGCCCTGGATCTCGTTGAGGAGACCCTAGGCAAGCCGCGTTTCGGGCCGGTGGCGGAAAGTGACGGGTACGGAACCTTGCTCTCACCCGGCGCACACAGGTGATGTGAGTACGGGGATACGGACCCGGGAGAGCTCCCCGGGTCGCCACGACCCGGATCGGATCCCTGGCACCTCAGGCCCCCGGCACCCCCGGCTCCCCTTCCGGTACCCAGGAGTCCGCGGGGCGCTCCAGCCAGCCCTCCCGCCGGCCGATCTCGGCCGCGGCGGTCCGCAGCGCGTCCAGGCCGGGGTGACGCAGCCCCTTGCGCCACACGAGGCTCACCGGCGAGAGCGGCACGGGGTCGACGAGGGGCCGCAGCACACGGCCCGGCATCGGCGGGAAGTCGACCACCGCGAGGACGGGCATGCGGAGCTTGGCCATGATCCGCTGGAACTCCTCCTTCCCCACCGCCATCGGCGCGGGCGGCGCGACGGCGATACCGCGCCCCGCGAAGAGCCGGGCGGCCAGGTCGGTCCACTCCGGGGTGCGGTCGTTGCCGGCGCCCGCGTAGACGCTCTCGCCCGCCAGCGCGGCCAGCGGCACCGCTGCGAGGTCCGCGAGCCGGTGGTCGTCGGGCAGCGCCACCGCCATCGGCTCGTACCGTACGAACTGCGAGGCGAGCCGCCCGCGCGTGGACGCGTCGAGCCCGCCGTACCGTCCGAAGGAGACGTCGAGGCGCCCGGCGAGGATCTCGGCGGCGGCCCCGGCCAGCCCGTTCTCGAAACGGGCCATCAGCTCCTGTTCCGGGGCGAGTTCGCGCGCCCGTTCCAGGACGCGGCCCCGGGCGGGGAGACCGGTGCTGGTGAGATCGACCAGCAGGGGCCGGGCGGCCGCCCGGAAGGCGTCGGCGAGTTCGTCGCAGGCGGCCAGCACCCTGCGGGCGTACGGAAGGAGTCGCACGCCGTCCGGGGTGAGCGTCACCTGCCGGGTCGTCCGGACGAACAGGTCCGTGCCCAGGTCCCGCTCCAGCCGACGGATGTCGCGGCTGAGGGCCTGCTGGGCGACGTACAGGCGGGCGGCGGCACGGGTGAAGTGCAGCTCGTCGGCGACGGCGGTGAAGGCGCGCAGGAGCCGCGGCTCGATCTCGTACGAAGTGACCACCCGGCATTTAACAACACGAGTGCGTGAATGGCCACGGATCAGGTGTTGGACCGCGGCCCAGGGGTCCCCGGAGGCTGGGTCCATGCCGCACCACGACCTCACGCTCACCCCGGCGGGCCCCGCGCTCGCCCCCCGCTACCGCGAACCGCGCACAAGCACCGGCACCGGCACCGGCACCCGCACCCGCACCCGCACGACCGTCTCCGCCAATCCCTACCTGCGGCTCTTCGCCACCCCCGGCGCCCGAGCCTTCACCGTCGGCAATCTGATCGCCCGGCTGCCCATGGGCATGTTCGGCGTCAGCGCGGTGATCATGATCGCGGGGGCGTACGGCTCGTACGCGCTCGCCGGCGCCGTCACGGCGACGGGGATGGCCGCCACCGCCGTCGTCGCACCCTGGACCGCGCGGCTGGTCGACCGGCACGGGCAGGCCCGGGTCGCCGTCCCCGCCACGGCGCTCGCCGCGCTCGGCTCGCTGGCCCTGCTGCTGTGCGTGCACCACCGGGCGCCGGTCTGGACGCTGTTCGCCGCGTACGCCGCGACGGCGACCTGCCCCAACACCGGCGGGATGTCCCGCGCCCGCTGGGCCCACCTGTACCGGGGCGACCCGGCGGCGCTGCACACGGCCAACGCCTTCGAGCAGGCCGTCGACGAGCTGTGCTTCATGCTGGGCCCGGTCCTGGCGGCGTTCGTGTGCGCGGCGCTGTTCCCGGAGGCGGGCACGCTGCTCGCCACGGTCCTGCTGCTCACCGGCGTCCTGGTGTTCGCTGCCCAGCGCTCCACCGAACCCCCGGTCGCTCCCCGCTCCGCCACCGCACCCGGCTCCCTGCTGCGCGTGGCCGGAACGGTGCCTCTGCTCGGCGTCTTCCTGGCGACGGGCGCGGTCTTCGGCGCGATGGAGGTCGTGACGCTCGCGCACGTGGACGGCCCGCTCGCCGGCCCGATCCTGGCCCTGCAGGCCGCGGGCTCCTTCGCGGCCGGCCTGGTCTACGGCCGTACGGGCCGCGCGGTCCGGCTGCGCACCTGCCTCGTCGCGATGACCTGCCTGATGACGCTGCCGTTCCTGGGTGCCTCGACCGGCTCCCTGCTGGCCCTGGCGGCCGGTCTGCTGGTGGCGGGCATGGCGACCGCCCCGACGCTGGTCACAGGCATGGCGCTGGTCCAGCGCCTGACCCCGCACGGCCGGCTCAACGAGGGCATGACCCTCGCCGTGACCGCCCTCCTCGCGGGCATCGCGGTCGGCTCGGCCACCGGCGGCTGGACGGCCGAGAACGCTCCGTCGACGGTGTACGCCTTCCTGGTCCCGGCGGCCGCGGCCGCTCTGGCACTCGTACGGGAGACGACTCGGGAGACGAACCGGAAGGCCCGGGAGACCCGGAGGACGGCACCGGCGCCGACCCGACGTGCGCCGGTCCGGGAAATGACAGAGGCCCGGCGGTCGTCGTGACGACTGCCGGGCCTGTGCCCACATGGGATGAGTGGAGATGGCGGGAATCGAACCCGCGTCCAACGGTGCAGAATCAGGGCTTCTCCGTGTGCAGTCCGCTAGGAGTTTCTCAGCCCCGGAGATCACGCGGACAAGTCTCCGACGGGCTCAGTCACTGTTTGATTTCCCTCAGGCCCCCGTGACCGGGGCTAGAGGTTTAGATCCCTAAATGACGCCAGGATCCGGGTCGGGACCACCCCCGGGCTGACGCTCCTCACAGAGGCTTCTACTCGTTACCTAAAATTAGGCAGCGAGGGCGAAGCGGGAGTTATCGCTCTTGGAGTTGGCGATTATTGGTTGCGACATATGGTTTACGAGATCATTGCCGCTTCCTCGACACGCTTCCCCTGCTTCGACATCCGCTGTCGAAACCGATCATCCCCATGTTGTTTTTTCAAGGTGTGCACCCGCTGTGAGGTGCAGGCCCCATCGTACGTGACGACCGCGCACGGTTGCCAGCGTATTAAGGGGAGGCGACCGCGGGGAGCTAGGCCGACGCGGCCCGCTGACGACGCTTCGCCGCCGCGATCGCGCGGTTCGTCTCGCGCGTGTCCTGCTTCTCCCGCAGCGTCTGCCGCTTGTCGTACTCCTTCTTGCCCCTGGCGAGCGCGATCTCGACCTTGACGCGGCCCTTCAGGAAGTACAGGGCGAGGGGCACGATCGTGTGACCCGTCTCCTGGGACTTCGCCTCCAGCTTGTCGATCTCGGCGCGGTGCAGGAGCAGCTTGCGCTTCCGCTTCGCCGAGTGGTTGGTCCAGCTGCCCTGCATGTACTCGGGCACATGGATGTTGTGCAGCCACGCCTCGTGCCTGTCGATCTGCACGAAGCCGTCGACCAGCGACGCCCGGCCCATCCGGAGCGACTTCACCTCGGTGCCCATGAGCACCACACCGCACTCGTAGGTGTCGATGATGTGGTAGTCGTGGCGCGCCTTCTTGTTCTGCGCGATGATCTTGCGCTCAGGACCCTTCTCCGGGTCCTTCTTCTTGGCAGGCTTGCCCTGCACGTTCACGAGTCCCTTTGCCATAGTGCGGCCATTTTCGCACTACGAGCCCCCTCCGAGGCCACTCAATACCGTTCTGGCCCGCTCCTCGGCCCTCTTGCCGGTGGCATCGCCGACGATCAGGTCGGGGGTGATGCCCCTGCCGTCGACGCCGTGACCGGCGGGGGTGCGGTAATGACCGACGGTGAGCTCGGCGACGGAGCCGTCGGGCAGGGTGCTCGGCATCTGCACGGAGCCCTTGCCGAAGGTGCGCGCTCCGACGGTGACCGCCCGGCCCCGGTCCTGCAGGGCGCCGGTGAGGAGCTCGGCGGCGCTCATCGTGCCGCCGTCGACCAGGGCGACCACGGGCCGGTGGGTGTCCCCGCCGCTCTGGGCGTACAGCGCGCGCTGCTCGCCGTCGACGTCGTACGTGGCGACCAGACCGCCGTCGAGGAAGGCGGAGGCGGCGACGGCGGCCTCGGCGACCAGCCCGCCCGCGTTGCCGCGCAGGTCCAGCAAAACTCCGGCGCCGGCCGGGGCGTCCCGTACCGCTTCCCGTACCCGCTCGCCCGCGCCCTTGGTGAAGGCGGCCACCTTGATCAGCACCACTCCGTCGTCGAGCCGCCGCACGGTGACGTCCTCGGTGGCCAGCCGGGCCCTGCGCAGGGTCTCGGTCCAGGCGGAGCCGCCGCGCTCGACGCGGAGGGCGACCGTGGAGCCCGAGACGCCGGCGCCGCGCAGCAGGGCGACGACCTCCGAGACGGACAGGGCGCCGACATCGCGCCCGTCGACGGCGACGAGACGGTCGCCGGTCCGCAGCCCCGCCTTCGCGGCGGGGCCGCCGGCCTGGACGCGGGAGATCTCGATACGCCCCTGGGGCGCCTTCCGCGCGGAGATGCCGACGCCGGTGTACGAGCCGTCCAGCGCCTGCTCGAACTCCTCGAACTCCGCCCGGTCGTACACCGCGCCCCAGCGGTCGCCGCTGCGGCTGACGAACTCCTCGGCGGCCTTCTTGCCCGACTTGCCGTCGGCCATGGCGTCGGCGGCGGCGCGGGCGAGGGCGCTCCGGTCGACGGTGTCGCGCGGCGGGGAGAACTGCTCGCGCTTCACCGCGGTGGTCTCCTGCCGGGGCAGGGCGCCGGTCGCCGCGGCGGTGGCGAGGACCCCGGCGAAGACCAACGTCAAAGCGGCCCCACGGAGGACTCCGCGGGGCCGGAGACAGAGGTCGGTTCGCGACCCGGGGCCCACCGGCATGGCGCCCACTCTAGGACAAGCGAAAGGCGCCGTACGGTCGTTGACCGCACGGCGCCCGGGGCGCTCAAGGGGCTCTTCTCACACCTTGAGGTACTTGCGCAGCGCCACGAAGGCGGCCAGGGACGGCATCAGGAGACCGATGACGAGGACGAGCGGCAGCACCGAGAGGACGGCATCCCAGCCGATGAAGTTGACGAGCTGCATCTTCTCGGCGAGCGCGATGCCGTGGTCGATCAGGAAGTACCGGCCGACCAGGAGCATGATGCAGGCGACCGCGCCGCCGAGGAGGCCGGCGAAGGCCGCCTCCATGATGAACGGCATCTGGATGTAGAAGCTGGAGGCGCCGACCAGCCGCATGATGCCGGTCTCACGCCGTCGGCTGAAGGCGGAGACGCGCACCGTGTTGACGATCAGCATCAGCGCGATGATCAGCATGAGCGCCATGACGCCGAGAGCGGCGACGTTCATGCCGTTCATCAGGTCGAAGAGGTTCTGCAGGATGCCGCGCTGGTCCTGGATGGACTCCACCCCGTCGCGCCCCGCGAAGGCGGTGGCGACGACCTTGTACTTCTCCGGGTCGTCGAGCTTGACCCGGAACGACTCCTGCATCTGGTCGGGCGTGATGACCGACGCGATGGCGGTGTCGCTGTACTGCTCCTTGTAGTGCTTGTAGGCCTCGTCGGTCGACTCGTGGTGCACGGTCTCGACGATGTCCATCTTCCCCAGATCGGCTTCGATCTGTTCCTTCTGCTCGGTGGTCACCGCACCCTTGGCGCACTTGGGAGAGGTGGCCGCGTCGTTCTTGTTGCAGAGGAAGATGGAGACGTTGACCTTGTCGTACCAGTAGTCCTTCATCGTGCTGACCTGCTCACGCATGAGCAGCGCGCCGCCGAACAGGGCGAGCGAGAGGGCCACGGAGACGATGACGGCGAAGGTCATCGTGAGATTGCGCCGGAGACCGACGCCGATCTCGGAGAGCACGAACTGAGCGCGCATGGTGTTCTATCCCCTACCTGCTCAGTGCTGGTATCCGTAGACGCCGCGCGCCTGGTCGCGGACGAGGCGGCCCTTTTCGAGCTCGATGACGCGCTTGCGCATCTGGTCGACGATGTTCTGGTCGTGGGTCGCCATGACGACGGTGGTCCCTGTCCTGTTGATGCGGTCGAGCAGCTTCATGATGCCGACGGAGGTCTGCGGGTCGAGGTTGCCGGTGGGCTCGTCGGCGATCAGCAGCATGGGCCGGTTCACGAAGGCGCGGGCGATCGCGACGCGCTGCTGCTCACCACCGGAGAGCTCGCCGGGCATGCGGTCCTCCTTGCCGCCGAGGCCGACGAGGTCGAGGACCTGGGGCACGGCCTTGCGGATCTCTCCGCGCGGCTTGCCGATGACCTCCTGGGCGAAGGCGACGTTCTCGGCGACGGTCTTGTTGGGCAGCAGCCGGAAGTCCTGGAAGACGGTTCCGAGCTGGCGCCGCATCTGGGGCACCTTCCAGTTGGACAGCCGGGCGAGGTCCTTGCCGAGGACGTGCACCTGGCCGTGGCTGCAGCGCTCCTCGCGCAGGATCAGCCGGAGGAAAGTCGACTTTCCGGAGCCGGAGGAACCGACGAGGAAGACGAACTCCCCCTTCTCGATCTCCAGGGATACATCCCGGAGCGCGGGGCGGTTCTGCTTCGGATAGGACTTGGAGACGTTGTCGAATCGGATCACGGGTGCACCACGGTCGGCCGGGAGTAGGTGTGCGCGACCTTACGCGACCGGCGATGGCCTGCGCAGTCGCGGTCCCGGCTTGCGTGCTTTATCCTTTTCGCCCTTCGGGGCGGAAGCGATGCGATCCGGGTGTAATCCGACGGGGCGCGCCGAAACGCCGCGGAGCTGGCACAGTGGTAGGAGGAACGCTCGGGTACCGCCGAGCGTTGTGATGGGTGTGGACCCCGCGTGGACCCCTGTGCGGGAGGAGGAGAGCGCATGACCTACGACCGACTGGTGTGCGCCAACTGCGCGGCCCCCGTCGCAGAGGGCCGCTGCCCCGTCTGCCGCGCCAACCGGGAGCGTCTGGACCCGTCGACGGGCCTGACCCCGGCGATGCTGCTGACACTGGTGATCGCCCTCGTGGCGATGGTGGCGCTGCTCGCGGTGCTGCAGACCGCCTAGCACTTCCGCATACGAGCCGGACACGAGAGAGGGCCGGGGGTACTCCCCCGGCCCTCTTCGTCATGCTGGTGGCCTCACGGCCTCACTGCTTCGGCGATCCGCTCAGACGGCGGCACGCCCGCCGCCGACCAGACGCGGCAGCATCCGGAAGCCGATGCCACCGGCGATCATGGTGGCCGCACCGATGATCAGGAACGAGGTCTCGGCGGCGCCGGTCTCGGCCAGCTCCTCCTTGGCCTTGCCCTGCTCGACGGGCTGCGAGCCGGCGTTGTTGGTGCCGGGGTTGTTCTCGACGCACTCGGCGCCGTCGAGGTCTACGGTGCAGGTGTTGCCGCCACCGGTGGTGGAGGAACCGCCGTCGGTGGAGCCACCGGTCGCGGTGGAGCCGCCGGTGGTGCCACCGTTGCCGCCGTTCCCACCGTTGCCGTTCCCGCCATTGGCGTTGCCGCCGTTGCCGTTCCCGCCGTTGCCGTTCCCACCGTTGCCGTTGCCGCCGTTGCCGTTCCCACCGTTGCCGTTGTTGCCCTCGGTGGTGCCTTCGGTCGTGCCCTCGGTGGTGCCCTCCGTCGTGCCCTCGGTGGTTCCCTCCGTGGTCCCTTCGGTGGTGCCCTCCGTGGTGCCCTCGGTGGTCCCCTCCGTCGTGCCCTCGGTGGTCCCCTCCGTCGTGCCCTCGGTGGTCCCCTCCGTGGTCCCTTCGGTGGTGCCCTCCGTGGTGCCCTCGGTGGTCCCCTCCGTCGTGCCCTCGGTGGTTCCCTCCGTGGTCCCTTCGGTGGTGCCCTCGGTGGTCCCCTCCGTCGTGCCCTCGGTGGTGCCGACGGTGGTGTTGCCCTCGGTGTCGTTGGCGCCGACGGCGACCTCGATGCCCTTGTCGTTCACCTCGGCGGAAGCGCTGAGGCCGGCGACATCGATACCGACCGCCTGCGCAGCACCGGCCGCGGTCAGCGACGCGCCGGCGATGATCACCGTGCCGGCGGCTATACGTGCAACGCGGACCCGCGTCTTCTTCGTCATCTGGCTGCTACCCCCAGTAGCTCATCTCGTCAGTGGAGCAGCGCTCGGGGCCTCGAGCACGGAGGGCTCTGTCACAAAGCCGAGCCTGCCCCCGTTTCACACGCGCCCCAGAGATACGCATGCCATCGGCCACCCTCCCGAGTTTCCGCATACGCGTCAAGGACGTTGCGCGTGCGATGCCCGAAAGATCACCAGTTGCCCGCCATGCGGGGATGCAACTGTGACGTAAACGCTGAACTTCGGGCCCCGCCACGCCAGTTCCCTTGTCGACAAAGCGGCCTGCTCACCCCCGCTCCGCTTGCGCAAGCGAACGCCCGGTGCCGCTTCGCGGCACATCCAGGAGGGGGGCGTGCGCTGGTAGAGGACGGGGCGACAGGCGCGAACTGACGACCGGTCACGCACCTAGAGGGCGCGCCGGTAACGGACTTCGGGCACGGACACTCCGTCGTAGTCATCGGCCTGGACGGCGCCGTCGGCGACGTAACCGGCCCGCTCGTAGAAGCGGCGCGCCCCGCCGTTCCCGGCAAGGACCCACAACAGCACCGGCGCGAAGCCGGCGGCATGGGCGTGGGCATGCACGGCTTCGAGCAGCGCGCGACCGATGCCGGACCCGGTGAGCGACGGCTGAACGTACAGGGCGTAGAGCTCGCCCGTGTCCGGAGCCGTTGCGGTGTCACGAGAGGGCCCGAGACAGGCCCAACCGACGACGCGTCCACGGGCGTCGACCGCCACCAGGTCGGTCGAGTCGCCCCTCGTCGGGCGGCGACGGTCGACCGCGCGACGACGCGGCGCCGGGCCCCACACACTCGCGTGCGGGGCCCGGCGCCGTGAAGTCGTGCGGCGGTCCGCCCGCCTACTTCTCCTGCTGCTTCCGCCAGCGGATGCCCGCCTCCAGGAAGCCGTCGATCTCGCCGTCCAGGACCGACTGGGGGTTGCCGACCTCGAAGTCCGTCCGGAGGTCCTTGACCATCTGGTACGGGTGGAGGACGTACGAACGCATCTGGTTGCCCCAGGAGCTGCCGCCGTCGCCCTTCAGGGCGTCCATCTTGGCGCGCTCCTCCTGGCGCTGGCGCTCGAGGAGCTTGGCCTGGAGGACGTTCATGGCGCTCGCCTTGTTCTGGATCTGGGAGCGCTCGTTCTGGCAGGAGACCACGATGCCGGTCGGGAGGTGCGTGATGCGCACCGCCGAGTCGGTCGTGTTGACGCCCTGGCCGCCCGGGCCCGACGCGCGGTAGACGTCCACGCGCAGCTCGGACTCGTCGATCTCGACGTGGTCGGACTGCTCGACGACCGGGAGGATCTCGACACCCGCGAACGAGGTCTGGCGACGGCCCTGGTTGTCGAAGGGCGAGATGCGGACCAGACGGTGCGTGCCCTGCTCGACCGAGAGCGTGCCGTAGGCGTACGGCGCCTTGACCACGAAGGTGGTCGACTTGATGCCGGCCTCTTCCGCGTACGAGGTCTCGTAGACCTCCGTGCCGTAGCCGTGGCGCTCGGCCCAGCGCATGTACATGCGCTGGAGCTGCTCGGCGAAGTCGGCGGCGTCGACACCGCCCGCCTCGGCGCGGATGTTGACCAGCGCCTCGCGCTCGTCGTACTCGCCGGAGAGCAGCGTGCGGACTTCCATCTCGTCCAGCGCCTTGCGGACGGAGACGAGCTCCGTCTCGGCCTCGGCGCGGGTGTCCGGGTCGTCCATCTCCTCGGCGAGCTCGAAGAGCACCCCGAGGTCGTCGATCCGGCCGCGCAGGGCCTCGGCCTTGCGGACCTCGGCCTGGAGGTGCGAAAGCCTGCTGGTGATCTTCTGCGCCGCCTCCGGGTCGTCCCAGAGGGACGGGGCCGCGGCCTGCTCTTCGAGCACGGCGATGTCGGCCCTCAGCTTTTCGAGGTCCAGGACGGCCTCGATCGACCCCATGGTCGAGGAGAGGGACTTCAGCTCTTCGGAAACATCGACGACTGCCACGCGTCCAGCGTAACGGCTCGTGGCAAGCAACCGGACCCGCCCGCCGTCCAGGCACCGCGCGGCGGTCGCCCCGGGCACACGAGCCCGGCGAGATCCGAACGAGAGGCCCTAGGGCTGCGTGGACGTCTTGGAGTCCTGCGGCGGTGCGTCGGAGTCCTCGGCGGTCGCCAGGTAGCCGCCGGCCCCCACCGCGCCCAGGAGCACGACCGCCGCGATCGAGAGGGTGATGCGGCGCTTGCGGACCGCCTCCGCCTTGTGGCGGGCCGAACCGGGTCTCCTGGCACCGGCCGGGCGGGGGGCCCGGGCGGTGCCCAGGGGGCCGCCGGCCAGCTCGTCGGGGGCGGGGACGCGCATGGAGGTATGGGTGTCCCGGTTGGAGTCGGGCGAGGCGCCCGGGACCAGCGGGACGGCGGCCCTGCGCGGCGCACCGTCGCCCGAAGCCGATCCGGAGCCCTCGCCGGACCGGGTCGCGTAGGAGTCGTCCTCGTACCCCTCCGTCGTCTGCTCGGCGTCGTCCGGCTCGTCGACGTCCAGCGGCGGCAGCCCGTTGAGCAGGGGCAGGCACTCCCGGAGCCGGCTGGCCAGCTCCGAGGCGCGCAGCCGCGAGGCCGGGGCCTTGGCCAGGCACTGGACGATCAGCTGCCACAGCTCCTCGGGGATGCCGGGCAGCGGGACGACCGTCTCGGTGACGTGGCGGCGCAGTACGGCGCCCGGGTGGCCACCGCCGAAGGGTGTGAAGCCGGCCAGGAGCTCGTACAGGACGGTCGCGAGGGCGTAGATGTCGACGGCCGCGCGCGGCGGCAGCCCCTCGACGATCTCGGGGGCCAGGTAGTCCGGCGTGCCGATGATCCGGGTGGCCTTGGTGCGGCCCGGGGTGTCGATGAGCTTGGCGACGCCGAAGTCGGTGAGGAGCGCCGGGTGGGCCCCGCCGGGGCCGAGCGGGCCCTCCATGTCGAGCAGGATGTTCTCCGGCTTGACGTCGCGGTGGACGACTCCGGCGGCGTGCGCGGCGGCGAGCCCGTCGGCGACGTCGGCGATGATCGCGACGGCCGCCTCGGGGGCGAGCCTGCGCTCCCGGTCGAGACGGGTGCGCAGGTCGGTGCCGCGGACCAGGTCCATCACGAGTGCGAGGTCGTTGCCGTCGACGACGAGGTCGCGGACGGCGACCACCCGGGGGTGGTCGAGACCGAGCAGGGCGGTGCGCTCCTGGACGAAGCGTCCGACGAGCTCCTGGTCCGAGGCCAGGTCCTCGCGCAGCAGCTTGATGGCGACGGGGCCCTCGGGGCCCTCGCCGAGCCACACCGTGCCGGCGCTGCCCCGACCGAGGATCTGGTGGGCCGTGTAGCGGCTGCCGATATTCCGTGCCAAGACTGCTCCCTCAGCGGCTGGCGGTCGCGACAAAGTTACGCGTCCACAGCCGCTGGTCGTCACTTCCGAGGGGAAATCACCCCTCGGAAGTCGATAAATCGGCAGTGCTACTGCCCCGTACCGCCGGTAGTAGTACCACTCTCCGTGCCGCCGAGCTCGGAGACCCACGTCGAAACGGACGAGATCATGTCGCCGATGGCCTCCCAGTAGCCCTTGCCCTGGGCCACCCAGTCCTGGAGCGGGGTCAGCTCCCAGATGAGCCAGCCCGCGACGACGAAGAGCACGATCGTGAAGAGGCAGCCCTTCAGACAGCCCAGACCCGGGATCCGCATGGGGTTGGAGCTGCGCTGACGCGGCGCCCGCGGCTCGCGCGGGGCCGGGGGCTGGGACTGGGGCGGCGGCTGCGGGGGCGCGTACTGCTGCTGGGGCGGCGGCGCGTACTGCTGCTGCTGCGGCTGCGGGGCGTACTGCTGGCGCTGCGGGGGCCGCGGCGGCTGCTGCTGGTACGGCGGCGGCTGCTGCCCGTACGGCCGCTGATCCTGCGGCGGCTGCCCGTACGGCCGCTGATCCTGCGGCGGCTGGGGCTGGCGCTGCGGACGGCGGCGCAGAGGGTCCTGGCTCGGGTCCAGGTACTGCACCTGCGTCTGCTCGTTGCGGTCGCGGGCCGCGCGCAGCTGGTTCTGCCAGGGGTGCGGGTCCTCGCCGCCCTGCGGAGGCTGCGACGGTACGGGGGGCATGACCGCGGTCGGGTCGGCGCCGCCCGCCGGGCCGCTGGTCGGCATGACGCTGGTCGCGGCGGCGGGGTCGAAGCGGTCGCCCGCCCCGCTGGGCAGCACCTGGGTCGGGTCGGCCGCGCCCGGGGTCTCCGGGACCGGCGCCGGCGCCGGGTCGGGGGCGAGCAGCGCACCGACGCCGTCGGCCGCCTCGATCTGGGCGGGGGTGGAGTGCACGCCGATGCCCGCGGCGACCGCGCGCAGTCCGCGGGCCAGGTTCACGGCGCTGGGCCGGTGGTCCGGGTTCTTGCTGAGGCAGCGCTCTATGACCGTCCACAGCGGGCCGGGCACGGTCGAGGGACGGCGCGGCTCCTCGCTGAGGTGCCGGTGCAGGACCTCGAGGGCCGAGCCGCCGGCGAACGGGGGACGGCCGGTGACCAGCTCGTAGAGCAGGATGCCCGCGCCGTAGATGTCGACGGCGGAGGTCTGGGGGCGGCCTTCGGCGGACTCCGGCGCGACGTACGCGGGCGTGCCGACGAATTCGTGCGTACGGGTCAGGCCCGGGGAGTCCGCGAGGCGCGCGATGCCGAAGTCCGTCAGCATCGGGTGCATCTGGCCACCCTGCTCGGCGAGGAGCACGTTGGCGGGCTTGAGGTCGCGGTGGACGACGCCGTCGGCGTGGCTCGCGGCGAGCGCGTCGGCGATCTGCGCGGTCAGCAGGGCGGCGGCGACCGGGGTGAGCGGGCCGTTGTCCCGGATGTAGCGGTGCAGGTCCGGGCCCTCGACGAGGTCCATGACCAGGGCGAGGACATCGCCCTCGACGACCAGGTCACGGGTGCGCACGATGTTCGGGTGGGTGAGCCGCAGGAGCACGGACCGCTCGCGCAGGAAGCGCATCACGATGTCCGCGTCGTTGGCCAGCTCCTCCTTGAGGACCTTGATCGCCACGGTCTCGCCGGGCTGGCCCTGCACGGCCGCCTCGGCGCCCGCCGCCTCTCGCTGGCGGGCTCGCCAGACGGTGCCCGTGGCGCCGCGTCCGAGCGGCTCCTCGAGCAGGTACTTGCTGCCGATTGGCCGCACGTCACGCGCTCCCTGCTGATCGTGGTCCTGGGGCCCCGGGGTCCCTGTCATCCGTTGTGACATCAGTTGTGACCCGTCCGGGTGTCCGACCCACTTTAGTGCCGCCGAACGGGTCGCCGGTCGAACGCGAGGCGGCTGATTCCGGGTGCCGACTTGTCCGAAAACAAGACGCGTTTGTCGCACCGGCGGTTGCCGCGGCCGTCGGAAGGCGTACCCAACCAGGCACTTTTACGTCCACAGCCGACCATTCAAGATCACTTGGAGGCGACCCGCGGGCGGGTTGTCGGTGGCAGGTGCGAGGATGCACACAGCACGTCGCATCGAGGGGTCGGGAGCCCCCGCGCCGTGCCGACCTGTACCGGACGACGCGTCCGTGCCGGGTGGGGGGAGACACAGGGCGTTCCCCTGCCGGGCATCACGCGGAAGGGACCGCTGACGGCGATGCAGATCCGGCTGACCGTCCTCGCGCCGCACGCCGGCCACGGCGCGGGGCGCGCGTGCGACGTGCTCGTCACGGCCCCGGCCGGCACGGCCCTGGCCGCCGTGGCCTCCGGTCTGGCCGCGGCCGTCTCCGGCCCGGACACCTCCACCTCGGGCACGACCGTGCTCTACGCGGGCGGCGAGCGCCTCGACGCCCGGCGCTGCGCCCTCGGCGAGCCCCCGCTCGTCGACGGCGCGATCATCACCCTCCAGGTCCCCGGCGAGGACGACCGCCTCGGCGAGGGCGCCGCGGCCCGGCTCCACGTCGTCGCGGGGCCGGACGCGGGCGGGGTGCACCTGCTGCACGGCGGCCCGATCAGGATCGGCCGCTCCCTGGACGCGGACGTCCCGCTCGACGACCCGGACGTCTCCCGGGTGCACTGCACGGTGACCGTCGGGGCCGACGGCCGGGTGACGGTCGCCGACCTCGGCTCCACGAACGGCACGACGCTGGACGGCACGGCCGTCGGCGACCGCCCCGTCCGCCTGTCGCCCGGGGCTCTCCTGCGCCTCGGCGAGTCCGCCCTCCGGCTGGCGGGCCCGGGCGGCTGCGACACGGACTCCCTGCCGACGACCCCGGACGGCGAGGGACACCTGCGGGTGGACCCGTACGGGACGGACGCGGAGTCGGACACGGCGAGCCGCGATGCGCTCGGCGGCTCCGGGCCGCCCGGCGCGGGCAAGGAGGGCGGCTCGTACGGGCACGCGCAGGGGGGTGACGCCTGGCCGTACGCCTCCGTCTCCCCGGACGCGACCCATGGCGGTGCCCCTCCCGCCGCGCCCTCCCCGGCCCACGCCCGCGCCGAGGAGCCCGCGGACGGTGAGAGTTCGGGCGAGGGGCACAGCAGGACCCGCCAGACCCCGCGCCAGGCGCAGCCCCCGCGCGGCAAGCGTGGCATCGGGGCCTGGGCCCGACGGCTCACCGGCCCCCGTGACGACCTGCCGGTCCCCGGGGCCGAGGCCGGCGCGAAGGACGGCGCCCGCTCCGGTACGGACCGGGCCGCCGATCACCCGCAGGCCGCCGAGACCTGGCCCGACCCCGCCGCCGTGCTGCTCACCGCGCTCGGCCCCGGACCGCGGCTCTGGGAGCGGGGCCCGGACCATCCGGAGTCCCTGGTCGTCCGGCTCGGCACGACCGACCGGGCCGAGCTGTCCGGGGTGCCCGTCACCGTCGGACTCCGCGAGGCCGGTTCGCTGGGGCTCGCCGGCCCCGGCAAGCGGCTGGCGGGGCTCGCCCGCTCCGTGGTGGCCCAGCTCGCCGCCCTGCACTCCCCGTCCGACCTGGAGATCGTGCTGATCAGCGCGGACCGGAACCGCCCCTTGGAGGAGCGGCGTCGCGCCTGGGGCTGGCTCGGCTGGCTCCCGCATCTGCGTCCGGCGCACGGCCAGGACTGCCGGCTCCTCCTCGCGTACGACCGGGATCAGGCCCATGCCCGTACGTCCGAGCTCACGCGCAGGCTGGACGACGGGCCTCTCGGGCCGGGCTGGCCCAGCGCCGACCGGGCGTCCGTCGCCGAGGCCGCGGCCCGTTACGAAGGTCCGGCCACGATCGTGATCGTGGACGGCGACCCCGGTTCGGCGGCGCTGCGCGAGACCACCGCGCGGCTCGCGGGGGCGGGGGCGGCGGCGGGGATCCATCTGCTCTGTCTGGCCGAGGCGCCGGCCGCCTCGCCGGTCTCCCCGGTCGCCGCGACGTACGAGACCGCCTGCGCGGCCTCGCTCGCCTTCCGCGAGTGCGGGGCCGTGGCGCTGCTGAGCGGCGATGTCGCGACGGCGCTGCGGTTGCTGCGTACGGCGGGGGGCCGGGCCGCGGGGCACGGCACCGTCGGCGTGGTGGACGCGGTCTCCGTCGCCTGGGCCGAGCGCTTCGGGCGGGCGGTGGCTCCGCTGCGCACCGACGCGCCCGCCGCGTCCGGGCGGACGACCGCGGCCGTGCTGCCCCGGTCCGCCCGGCTGCTCGACGAACTCGGTCTCGCCCGGGCCACGCCCGCCTCGCTGATGGCCCGCTGGGCCGCCGCCGGGGAGGGGACGGCCGTCCTGGGCGCCGGGCCGCGCGGGCCGGTGTCGGTGGACCTGACCGAGGAAGGCCCGCACCTGCTGATCGAGGGGCCCGCGGGCAGCGGACGCACGGAGCTGCTCCGCTCGATCGCCGCCTCGCTGGCGGCCGGCGGGCGACCCGACCGGCTGGGTCTGCTGCTGGTCGACGGCGCGGGGGGCGAGCGTGGGGAGGGCCTGGCGGCGTGTACGGAGCTGCCGCACGTCACCGAGCACCTGGTCGCCTCCGACCCGGTCCGGATGCGGGCGTTCGCCCAGGCGCTGGGCGCCGAGCTGAAGCGCCGCGCGGAGATCCTGGGCGACGGTCACTTCTCCGACCGCCGGGCGGCGGGCCGCCTGATCGGCCAGCGCGCCCCGAGCGCGGCGGAATCGGTGGCCCCGAGCGCCCGTGCCACGGCCCGCGTGGAGGACGCCCCGAGCGGCCGCACCCTCCGCACGGGAGAAGGCACGGTGGGCGCCCGCCCGAACGCGGGCGCGGACGACCTGACGTACCACCCCAGCGGCCGCACGGCCGACGGCACGCTCGCCGACCGCCCCAGCGGACGCACCACCCGCACGGGCGCCGACGACCTCACGTACCGCCCCAGCGGCCGCACCGCCCGCAGCGGCGACCGGCCCGGCGTGCCCGAACCGCGCACCGGTGGCGACGACCTGGGTGATCGCCCGAGCGGCAGGCTGCCGCGCCGCGCCGACGGCGACCTCGCCGACCGCCCGAGCGGACGGGTTCCCCGGCCCGGCGCCGGCAGCGGCGCCGAGGACCTGACGTACCGCCCCAGCGGCCGGACGGCCCACCCCGGCGCGGACGACCTCCAGGCCCGCCCCAGCGGACGCACCACCCGCACCGGCGCCGACGACCTCACGTACAACCCCGGCAACCGCACCACCCGCACCGGCGACGGCACCCTCGGCGACCAGCCCAGCGGCCGCACCGCCCGCGCCGGCGCCGACGACCTCGTGGAGCGGGCGTCCGCCCGGGTTCCCCGGCCCGGCGGGGAGCCCGACCCGTACGGCGAAGCGGCCCCGCGTGTGCGGGGCGAGGCCGTCGGTGTCGCCCCGCTCCCCCGCCTCGTCGTGCTCGTCGACGACTTCGACGCGCTCGTCGCGCCCGCGCTCGGGTCGCCCGGGCGGCCTGCCGCCGGGTCCGTCGTGCGGGCACTCGAGGCCGTGGCGCGGTCCGGGGAGCGACTCGGGGTGCATCTGGTCGCGACCTCGGCGCGGCCGGACCGTACGGCGGACACGGAGCTGGCCCACGGCGCCCGGCTGCGGGTCGTGCTCGACCCCGCCCCCGTCGCCGCCGGCCCCGACGATCCCGCGCCCGGCCGGGGTCGGCTCGGGCATCCGGATGGCCGAGTGACCCCGTTCCAGTCCGGGCGGGTCACCGGCCGCATCCCGCGCACGGCGACCCTCCGGCCGACCGTCGTCCCGCTGGAGTGGGAGCGGATGGGCGACCCGCCCACCCGTCGACCGGTCCGTGAGCTGGGCAACGGCCCCACGGATCTGGCGCTCCTCGCGAGCGCGCTCGACCGCGCCGCGCGCTCCGTCGACGCCTCGCCCGTACCACCCCTCACGCCCGCGACGCGCGCCTGACAAGACGTCACGAGGCCATCACGATCCCCCGGTTGACACGGAAGGCGGTATTGCGGGCCCCGAGCCCCCGGCGTAGACCTGAGCGAACGGGACGAGCACGCGCACAGGAGAGACGGGGCATTCATGCGCACAACTCTTCGTACACGCAGGGCCGCAAGGACCGTCGCCACGGTCACCGCACTCACCCTCGGCCTGACCCTCGCCGGCTGCGGCGGCGACGGTGACAGCGGCGGCAAGGAGGAGCCCGGCCGGCCGGCGCCTTCCGGAAGCTCCGTGACCCTGCCCTCCCTCAAGGGCGAGAAGATCGAGGTCGCGGCCGTCTGGACCGGCCCCGAGCAGGAGAACTTCACCAAGGTCCTGAAGGAGTTCGAGAAGCGCACCGGCGCGGCCGTCACCTTCGTGCCCGCGCAGGACCCGATCGTGAACTTCCTCGGTACGAAGATCGCCGGCGGTTCCCCGCCCGACGTGGCCATGCTGCCTCAGGTCGGCGCGATCCAGCAGGCCGCCGCCCAGAAGTGGCTCAAGCCGGTCGGCCCCGAGACCGAGGCGCAGCTCGCCAAGAACTACTCGCAGGGCTGGCGGGACCTCGGCGCCGTCGACGGCAAGCAGTACGGCGTGTATTTCAAGGCCGCCAACAAGTCCCTGATCTGGTACAACAATGCCGCCTTCGAGAACGCGGGCGCCACCGAGCCCAAGACCTGGAAGGAGTTCCTCTCCACCGCCGAGACCATCTCGGCCTCCGGCGTCACCCCGGTCTCGGTCGGCGGCGCGGACGGCTGGACCCTGACCGACTGGTTCGAGAACATCTACCTCTCCCAGGCGGGCCCGGCCAAGTACGACCAGCTGGCCAAGCACGAGATCAAGTGGACGGACCCGTCCGTCGCGCAGGCGCTCACGACCCTCGCCGAGCTGTTCGGCAAGCCGAACCTGATCGCGGGCGGCGCGGACGGCGCGCTGCAGACGGAGTTCCCCGTCTCGGTCACCCAGACCTTCACGGGCGGGGACCAGCCCAAGGGCGCGATGGTCTTCGAGGGCGACTTCGCCGCCGTCAACATCGCGCAGACGAGCGCGAAGATCGGTACGGACGCGAAGGTCTTCCCGTTCCCCGCGGTGGGCGCGACCTCCCCGGTGGTCACCGGCGGGGACGCGGCGGTGGCGCTGAAGGACACGAAGGGCGCCCAGGCGCTGCTGACCTTCCTCGCCTCCCCGGACGCGGCCACGATCTGGGCGGGCGCCGGCGGCTTCCTCTCGCCCAACAAGAACCTGAACCTGACCGCGTACCCGAACGACGTCCAGCGTGAGATCGCCAAGGCGATGCTGGAGGCCGGCGACGACTTCCGCTTCGACATGTCGGACCAGATGCCGCAGTCCTTCGGCGGCACCCCCGGCAAGGGCGAGTGGAAGGCGCTCCAGGACTTCCTGAAGAACCCGAAGGACATCGCGGGGACGCAGGCGAGGCTGGAGGCCGACGCGGCCAAGGCGTACAAGAGCTGACGCCGTGGCGTCCGCCTCGAAGGTCACCGGAACGCGCAGGTCCGTCGCGGTGGGGTTCCTCCTCCCCGCGCTGGTCCTGCTCGGTGCGCTCGTGGTCTACCCGATCGGGTACTCCGTCTACCGCTCCTTCTTCGACTCGTCCGGTGACTCCTTCGCCGGACTCGACAACTACGTCGAGCTCTTCACGGACGACACGATCCTCACCGCCGTCAAGAACAACGCGATCTGGGTGGTCCTCGCCCCGACCGTGGCCACCGCGCTCGGACTGATCTTCGCGGTGCTGACCGAACGGGTCCGCTGGGGTACGGCGTTCAAGCTGATCGTCTTCATGCCGATGGCGATCTCGATGCTGGCCGCGGGGATCATCTTCCGGCTCGTCTACGAGCAGGATCCGGACCGAGGGGTCGCGAACGCCGTCTGGGTCGGCGTCCACGACACCTTCGCCGAGTCCTCCGTCTTCCCACGGGCGCGCCCGCTGCCCGTCCATCCGCTCGAAGCGGCCGGCGGCGGCGCGTACGTCACCAAGAGCCCGGTCCGTACGGGAGAGATCGCGCGGCTTCCGCTGATCGGCGTGGCGCCGGCCCAGATGCCGAAGGACGCCCGTCCGGCGCTCGAACCGTCCCGGCAGGACGGCCGGATCGCCGGGACCGCCTGGCTCGACTTCACCCGGGGCGGCGGCGGGAAGCCGAACGTCGTCGACACGAAGGAGCTCGGCCTGAAGGGGCTGCGCGTGGAGGCGGTGAAGGACGGGAAGGTCGTCGCGTCCACGACGGTGGCCGCCGACGGCACGTTCAGCCTCCCGGCCGCCGCCGACGGATCGCTGCTGCGGCTGCCCGCGAGCAACTTCCGCGAGCAGTACAACGGGGTGGAGTGGCTGGGCCCCTCGCTCGTCACACCCGCCGTCATCGGCAGCTACGTGTGGATGTGGGCCGGCTTCGCGATGGTGCTGATCGCGGCCGGTCTGGCGAGCGTGCCCCGTGAACTCCTGGAGGCGGCCCGGGTCGACGGTGCGAACGAATGGCAGGTGTTCCGCCGGATCACGGTCCCGCTCCTGGCTCCGGTCCTCGCCGTCGTCCTGGTCACCCTGATGATCAACGTGCTGAAGGTCTTCGACCTGGTCTTCATCATCGCGCCGGGTTCGGCGCAGGACGACGCGAACGTGCTGGCGCTCCAGCTGTACCGCTCGTCCTTCGGTACCGACGCCGACCTCGGGATCGGCTCGGCCATCGCCGTCCTGCTGCTGCTTCTGGTGATCCCGGTGATGGCGTTCAACATCCGCCGGATGCGAAGGGAGGCCCGCCGATGAGCAGCCCCGCCGCACGGAAGAGTCCTGCCGCGCAGAAGGTTCCGGCCGCACGGACGGGGTCGGCCGCACGGACGGGTCCGGCCGCTGGGGGAGGTCCGGCCGCGCGGAGGGGTCCGGCCGCACGGCTCGCGGCCCGCGCCGCCGGCGGGGGGATGCGGATCTTCCTCGTCCTCGTCGGGCTGTTCTGGCTGATGCCCGCGGTCGGACTGCTGCTGTCCTCGCTCCGCTCTCCCTCCGACATCAGCGAGAGCGGCTGGTGGGAGGTCTTCGCCTCGCCCGCCCAGCTGACGGTCGAGAACTACTCGGCGCTCCTCGCCAACGACACGATCACGGGCTCGCTCGTCTCCACGGTCCTGATCACCGTCCCGGCCACCGTCCTGGTCGTCGTCATCGGCTCGCTCGCCGGGTATGCCTTCGCCTGGCTGGATTTCCCAGGCCGCGACTGGTGGTTCCTGGTGGTCGTGGGGCTTCTGGTGGTGCCGGTACAGGTGGCTCTGGTACCCGTGTCGAAGCTCTTCGGCACGGTCGGCATCTTCGAGACGACGCTCGGGGTCGTCCTCTTCCACACGGCCTTCGGACTGCCCTTCGCGATCTTCCTGCTGCGGAACTTCTTCGCGGAGATCCCCAGGGAGCTGCTGGAGGCGGCACGGCTCGACGGGGCGGGCGAGATCCGGCTCTTCACCCGGGTCGTCATGCCGCTGGGAGGCCCGGCGATCGCCTCGCTCGGCATCTTCCAGTTCCTGTGGGTCTGGAACGACATGCTGGTCGCGCTGATCTTCGCGGACTCCGAGTCCCCGCCGATCACGGTGGCTCTGCAGCAGCAGGTCCGGCAGTTCGGGAACAACATCGACGTGCTGGCGCCGGGCGCGTTCGTGTCGATGGTGATTCCGCTGGCGGTGTTCTTCGCCTTCCAGCGGCAGTTCGTCTCGGGTGTGATGGCGGGCGCGGTGAAGTAGTCCGGACCGGACGTCATGGGTACGAGGGCCCGCCCCCGCCTTCGTACCCGTGACGTCCCACACCGCCACGCGCGCCGCATTCCCCACGCCCGAGCACCACGAGAGCCGCACACCGCGAGCGCCGCGCACCCTCGCGCATCGAGCGCCGCGAGCGCTACGAGCGCCTTACGCCGTCACACCGTGAGCCTTGCGCCCCTCACACCGTGAGCGCCGCGCGCCCTCACGCCTTGAGCGCCGCCACCGCCGAGCGGGCGAGGTCGTCCAGGTACCCCTTCGGCAGTTCGCCGCGGACCACCGCGAGCCGCCAGTAGAGCGGTCCCACGACCACGTCGAGGGCCCGGTCGGGGTCCGCGCCCTCGGGCAGTTCGCCGCGCGCCACGGCCTCGCGCACGATCTGCGCGACGACTCCCTGCTGGCTGTCGAGCAGGGCCGCCTTGATCGCCTGGGCGATCTCCGGCTGCCGGGCCGCCTCCACCAGCAGGTCGGGGATGACCTGCGAGGCCACCGGGTGGCGCAGGGCGTGCGAGGCGACTTCGAGGAGCGCGCGGACGTCGCCGATGAGGGAGCCGGTCGACGGCGCCGGCAACCCCTGTGCGGCGAAGACGCCGACGAGGTCGAGGACGAGCGAGAGCTTGGACTTCCAGCGGCGGTAGACGGCGGTCTTGCCGACGCCCGCGCGGCGCGCGATGCCCTCGATGGACATACGGGCGAACCCGACGGCGGCCAGCTCCTCGAAGACGGCCATGCGAATGGCCTCCGTGACGTCCTCGCGGAGAACGGCGGCTCCCGCGGGGGCGCGGCGAGGGGATCCGGAGGGTGTCGTCATGAACGGGATCCTAACCAACGGCGAACGGCCACGTCACGACGAGACGGTTGCGTTGCGACGCCGGAGCGTCCTACTCTCCCCGTAGCGACGATACGGACCCGTTCCATCGCCAGCGATGCCCTGCACCCGCGCCGAAAGCGAGCTCGTGACCACCGGGACGCTCACGAAACCCACCCCCCACGCCCCGCAGGACCTGCGCGCCCTCGCCCGGCGCCACGGCCTGTCCGTCAGCGGCGCCCGCCCCACCCTCCCCGCGTACGTCCGACAGCTCTGGTCGCGACGCGACTTCATCGGGGCGTTCGCGACCGCCCGGCTCACCGCGCAGTACAGCCAGGCGAAGCTCGGCCAGGTCTGGCAGGTGGTGACCCCGCTGCTCAACGCGGCGGTGTACTACCTGATCTTCGGCGTGCTGATGAACATCCAGAAGGACATCCCGGACTACGTCCCGTTCCTGATCACGGGCATCTTCGTCTGGACCTTCACCTCGCAGTCGATCATGACCGGCACCCGGGCGATCAGCGGGAACCTCGGCCTCGTCCGCGCCCTGCACTTCCCCCGCGCGAGCCTCCCGCTCGCCCTCGCGCTCCAGCAGCTCCAGCAGCTGCTGCTCTCGCTCGGCGTGCTGGTGGCGATCCTGTTCTGCTTCGGCGAGTTCCCCCGCTGGAGCTGGTTCCTGGCCGTCCCCGCGCTGCTGTTCCAGGCGCTGTTCAACTCCGGGGTCGCGCTCGCCATGGCCCGCCTGGCCGCCCGCACCCCTGACATCGCCCAGCTGATGCCGTTCCTGCTGCGGACATGGATGTACGTCTCCGGCGCCATGTGGTCCATCCAGCATCTGGCGGCGAGCGGCCGGCTTCCGGACGCGGCGATCGCGGTCCTCCAGGGCAATCCGGCGGCCGTCTACATCGACCTGATGCGCTTCGCGCTCATCGAGAGCTACACCGCCGACCAGCTGCCGCCGCACGTCTGGGCGCTCGCCGCCGGATGGGCGCTGGTCGCCTTCGCCGGCGGATTCATCTACTTCTGGAAGGCAGAGGAGACCTACGGCCGTGGCTGAGCAGACCCTGACACAGACCCCCGCACCGGCACCGACACCGGCCCCCACCCCCGCTCAGGCCCCGGTCCAGGACCCCGAGCGCATCCCCACCGTCGTCGCCGACGGCGTCCACATCACGTACACCGTCAACGGTGCCCGTACCGGCAAGGGCAGCGCGACCGCCGCGCTCAGCCGGATCTTCTCCAAGCGCGCCACCCCCGGCGCCCGCAAGGTGCACGCGGTCAAGGGCGTCAGCTTCGTCGCGTACCGGGGCGAGGCGATTGGCCTGATCGGTTCGAACGGATCGGGCAAATCCACGCTCCTGAAGGCGGTGGCCGGTCTGCTGCCCGTCAACGAGGGCAGGATCTACACCCGTGGCCAGCCCTCGCTCCTCGGCGTCAACGCGGCCCTGATGAACGATCTGACCGGCGAGCGCAACGTGATCCTCGGCGGACTCGCGATGGGCATGACCCGCGCGGAGGTCGACGCCCGCTACGACGACATCGTGGACTTCTCCGGGATCAACGAGAAGGGCGACTTCATCTCGCTGCCGATGCGGACGTACTCCTCCGGCATGGGCGCCCGCCTCCGCTTCTCCATCGCGGCGGCGAAGAGCCACGACGTGCTGCTCATCGACGAGGCGCTCTCCACCGGCGACGCGAAGTTCCGCCGGCGCAGCCAGCAGCGCATCGACGAGCTGCGCGCCGAGGCCGGCACCGTCTTCCTCGTCTCCCACTCCAACTCCACCATCACCGAGACGTGCGACCGGGCGCTGTGGCTGGAGGCGGGCACCCTGCGGATGGACGGACCGGCCGAGGAGGTCGTTGCGGCGTACGAGGCGTTCACCAAGAAGGGCTGACAAAACACGGGCAAACCACCCAAACCCCAATAGAGTGCGGTTCGATGACGACGGATCGCAACCACACTCCCGAGCCGGGGCCCGGACCGGGCGACACGCACACCTGTGCCGCCACGCCGCCCGGCCTCACCGGCTCCCCCTTCGACTCGGACACCTTCACCTCGGCCACGTTCGTCAACGTCGGCCGGGGCACCGCCCTCGCCCTCGCCGTCGTCTGGGTCGTCACCCGCGCCGGCATGGCGCTGCTCCTGCTGCGCGACACCCTGGGCATCGGCGGTGTCGGCCGCGAGGTGCACGTCCTCTACCAGCACTGGTACCGGGAGTTCGCCCACGGCACGTTCCCGGTGAACGACATCACCTGGCAGTACCCGCCCGGCGCGGGCCTGGTGATCATGTCCCCGGGGGCGCTGCCCTGGCTCACGTACTTCCAGGCCTTCGTCGCCCTCACCCTGCTCGCCGACGCCGCGATCACCCTGGCCCTCGCCCGGGCCGACAGCGACCGGGTCACGCACGGCGCCTGGATCTGGGTCGGCGGACTCCCGCTGCTGCTGCACATCCCGCTGGCCCGGTACGACGTCCAGGTCACCGCCCTCGCCGTCCTCGCCCTGCTCGCGCTGAAGTCCCGCCCGGCCGCCGCGCACCGGCTCGGCGGGGCGCTCGCCGCGCTCGGCACGCTGGTGAAGGTGTGGCCGGTGCTCACCCTGATCGGCACACCCCGGGGCCGCACCACCCGCGACGCCTGGATCGCCGCCGCCACCACCGCCGCGGCCCTCCTCGCCACTCTGGCCCTCCTCTTCTCGAACTCGCTCGGCTTCCTTCGTCCGCAGGGCAACCGTGGCGTCCAGATCGAGTCGCTGGGCGGCACCGCGATCGCGCTGGCCAGGTCGGCCGGCGCGTGGCCGGGCACCGTCCAGTACCGCTACGGCGCCTTCGAGTACGTCGGCCCGTACGTCTCAAGCGTGGGGCGGCTCGCACTGCTGCTGACGGTCCTCGCCTTCGTCTGGCTGCTGCTGTGGCGGCTCTGCGCCCGCGGCTGGAACGAGGCGACCCCGCTCGACGCGGCGCTCGCCGCGGTCCTGCTCTTCACCGTCACCAGCCGGGTGATCAGCCCGCAGTACATGATCTGGCTGCTCGGTCTGAGCGCCGTCTGTCTGACCTCGCGACGGACCGTGATGCGACCGGTGGCGCTGCTGCTCCTGCCGGCGGCCGCGCTGAGCTCCCTCGCGTACCCGGTCCTCTACGAGGACGTGCTGGCCGGCTCCTGGCCGGGTGTGGCCGTCCTGGCGGTCCGCAACGGGCTGCTGCTCGCGGCGGCCCTGCTGGCGGCGCGGCGCCTGTGGACCTCGACCGTCACCGTCGCGACATGACGAGGGGCCCCGCCGGTACGGAGAACGGC
>NZ_JBHTTQ010000036.1:0-30755 GCF_042794475.1 Streptomyces sp. NPDC056527 | reverse complement strand
GCGCGCGGGCCCGGCGGCGGCCGCGGCTCCTGTCCCCCTCCCCCCAAACCCGCCCACACTCCCGGGGGCCCCCCCCGGTACGGATACCGGCGGGGCCCCTCGCACATACCGCTAGCTGTGCGCGCGCAGCAGCTGGCGCATGGTCCGCATCGCCACCGACAGGTTCGCCAGGTCGAAGGTCTCCGAGCCCTGGATCTCCTCCAGCGTGGTGCGCGCCCGGCCGAGGATCGCCGCGTTCTTCTGCTCCCAGGCCTTGAACCGCTCCTCCGGCGTCGAGGTGCCGTTGCCCGCCGAGAGCACGTCCGCGGTGAGAGCGGCGTGCGCGGCGAACAGGTCCTCGCGGATGGAGGCGCGGGCCATCGACTGCCACCGGTCGGCGCGCGGCAGTTCGATGATCCGGTCCATGAGCTGGGTGATCCGCAGCCGGTCGGCCAGGTCGTAGTAGACCTCGGCGACCGCCATCGGGTCCTTGGCCGTGCGGTCCGCGATCGCGACGATGTCGAGCGTCGGGAAGGCGGAGGAGAAGCCGGCGACCCGCAGGGCGAGCTCCTCCGGCACGCCGACCTCGGCCAGCTCCTCCAGGATCGACTGGTACCACTCCAGGTCCGCGCCGCGCAGCAGCTGCGGCAGCTCGGCCCAGACCTGCTCCACGCGCTCACCGAAGAAGTCGATCGTCTCGGCGAGCTGGAGCGGCTGCGGCCGGTTGCCGAGCAGCCAGCGCGTGCCGCGCTCGACCAGACGGCGGGAGTGCAGCCGCATCCGGGTCTGGACATCGGCCGGGACCCGGTTGTCGAGCGCCTCGACGGCGTCCCAGACCTCGCCGAGCCGGAAGATGGCGCGAGCGGCGGTCTGCGCGCGGACGATCTCCTCGATCGACGCGCCGGTCTCCTCGCGGAGGCGGTGCAGGAAGGTCGAGCCACCGGTGTTGACGGTGTCGTTGACCAGGACCGTGGTGACGATCTCCCGGCGCAGCGGGTGGCTGTCGACCGCCTCGGCGAACTTCTCGCGCAGCTGCGTCGGGAAGTACGCGTGGAGCAGACCGCGCAGGTACGGGTCGTCCGGCAGCTCGGTGCCGATCAGCTCGTCGGCCACCGTGATCTTGGTGTACGCGAGGAGGACGGCGAGCTCCGGCTGGCTCAGGCCCTTGGCGTTGTTGAGCAGCTCGCGGACCTGCCGGTCCTGCGGCAGGAACTCCAGCGAGCGGTCCAGGGCGCCGTCCCGGCCCAGGCGGCGCATGAACCGCTGGTGGGCGTGGAGGAGTGACGGCGACTGCGCCACCGCGTTGGCCAGGGCGACGTTCTGCGCGTAGTTGTTGCGCAGGACGAGCGAGCCGACCTCGTCGGTCATCTCGGCGAGGATCTTGTTGCGCTGCTTCACGGTCATGTCGCCTTCGGTGACGAGACCGTTGAGCAGGATCTTGATGTTGACCTCGTGGTCGGAGGTGTCGACACCGGCGCTGTTGTCGATGGCGTCGGTGTTGACCTTGCCGCCCTCGCCGTCGGGGCCGCCCTTGCGGGCGAACTCGATGCGGCCGAGCTGGGTCAGACCGAGGTTGCCGCCCTCGCCGACGACCTTGACCCGGAGGGCCTCGCCGTTGACGCGGATGGCGTCGTTCGCCTTGTCGCCGACGTCGGCGTTCGACTCGGCGGACGACTTGACGTACGTACCGATGCCGCCGTTCCACAGCAGGTCGACGGGCGAGTGGAGGATCGTCTGCATCAGCTCGGCCGGGGTCAGCTTGGTGACGCCGGCCTCGATGCCGAGGGCCGCCCGCATCTGCGCGTTGACCGGGATCGACTTGGCGGTACGGGGGTGGATGCCGCCGCCCGCGGAGAGGAGCCCGGTGTCGTAGTCGGCCCAGGAGCTGCGGGGCAGCTCGAAGAGACGGCGCCGCTCGGCGTACGAGACGGCCGCGTCCGGGGTCGGGTCGATGAAGATGTGTCGGTGGTCGAAGGCCGCGACCAGGCGGATGTGCTCGGAGAGCAGCATTCCGTTGCCGAAGACGTCCCCGGACATGTCGCCGACGCCGACGACGGTGAAGTCCTCGGTCTGGGTGTCGTGGCCGAGCTCCCGGAAGTGCCGCTTCACGGACTCCCAGGCGCCGCGGGCCGTGATGCCCATGCCCTTGTGGTCGTAGCCCGCCGAGCCGCCGGAGGCGAAGGCGTCGCCGAGCCAGAAGCCGTAGGAGACGGCGACCTCGTTGGCGATGTCGGAGAAGGTCGCGGTGCCCTTGTCGGCGGCGACGACGAGGTAGGTGTCGTCCTCGTCGTGACGGACCACGTCGAGCGGGGGCACGACCTCGCCGGCGACCAGGTTGTCGGTGATGTCGAGCAGCGCCGAGATGAAGGTCTTGTAGCTCGCGATGCCCTCGGCCAGCCAGGCGTCGCGGTCCACGGACGGGTCCGGGAGCTGCTTGGCGACGAAGCCGCCCTTGGCGCCGACGGGCACGATGACGGTGTTCTTCACCATCTGCGCCTTGACCAGGCCGAGGATCTCGGTACGGAAGTCCTCACGCCGGTCGGACCAGCGCAGACCGCCTCGGGCGACCTTGCCGAAGCGCAGGTGGACGCCCTCGACGCGCGGCGAGTACACCCAGATCTCGAACGCCGGGCGGGGCGCGGGGAGGTCGGGGATGGCCTGCGGGTCGAACTTCATCGACACGTAGGCGTGCGGGACGCCGTCCGTCGAGTTCTGGAAGAAGTTCGTCCGCAGGGTCGCCTTGATGACGGTGAGGAACGAGCGCAGGATGCGGTCCTCGTCCAGGCTCGCGACCTGGTCGAGGGCGGCGTCCAGCTCCTCGAGCAGCGCGTCGATCAGCTCGATGCCGGCGCGCTGGCGCTCCGGCGACATCCGGGCCTCGAAGAGCGAGACGAGCAGCCGGGTGGTGTGGACGTTGTTCCGGAGGGTGTCCTCCATGTAGTCCTGGCTGAACGTCGAACCGGCCTGGCGCAGGTACTTCGCGTAGGCGCGCAGCACCATCGCCTGGCGCCAGTTCAGCCCCGCGCTCAGGACCAGCGAGTTGAAGCCGTCGTTCTCGGCCTGGCCGGTCCAGGTGGCGGCGAACGCCTCCTGGAACCGCTCGCGGGCGTCGTCGCTGAAGGAGGCGCCGTTGGCGGTCGGGGTGGGCATCCGCAGACCGAAGTCGTAGACCCAGGCGTGCGTCCGGTCGGCGCAGCGCAGCTCGTACGGACGCTCGTCGATGACCTCGACACCGAGCCGGTTGAGCACCGGGAGCACGGCGGAGAGGGAGATCTGGTCGCCGGCCTTGTAGATCTTGAAGCGGCGCTCGCCGGGACGGGCGCCGACCGGCTCGTACAGCGAGAGCGCGAACTCCTTGCCGGTGCGGCTCAGCTGCTCCAGGTGGACCAGGTCGGCCACGGCGGCACGCGGCGAGTGGTCGGCCTTGTACCCCTCGGGGAAGGCGTTGCCGTAACGGCGCAGCAGCTCGGCGGCGCGCTCCTCGCCGCACTCGGCGTTGAGGGCCTCGGCGAAGCCGTCGGCCCAGGAGCGGGCGGCCTCCACGAGCCGCGCCTCGATGCGGTCCTTGTCGGCGTCGGAGAGCTGGGCCAGCTCGGTGCCGGGCTCGACGCGGACGACGAAGTGGAGGCGGGAGAGGATCGACTCGGTGTTCCACGCGGTGAAGTCGACGTTGGTGCCGTCGAGCTCCTCCATGAGGATGCCGGTCAGGCGCTCGCGGACGGTGGTGTTGAAGCGGTCGCGCGGCAGGTAGACGAGGGCGGAGTAGTAGCGCCCGTACTCGTCCTGGCGCAGGTAGAGCCGCAGCCGGCGGCGTTCCTGCAGGTAGAGGACGGAGGTGACGATGGAGCGCAGCTCGTCGACCGGCGTCTGGAAGAGCTCGTCGCGGGGGTACGTCTCCAGGATCTGGAGCAGGTCGCGGCCGTCGTGGCTGTTGGGC
Source organism: Streptomyces sp. NPDC056527 (assembly GCF_042794475.1). NCBI lineage: Bacteria > Bacillati > Actinomycetota > Actinomycetes > Kitasatosporales > Streptomycetaceae > Streptomyces > Streptomyces sp. NPDC056527. The sequence continues at coordinate 26,839 of NZ_JBHTTQ010000036.1, read as the reverse complement.
GAGAAGCCGGCGCCCTCCAGGACCTCCTGGACCTTGCGCTTGATGACCGGGACGCGACGGACGGACTCGGTGTACGCGGCGGAGGAGAACAGGCCCAGGAAGCGGCGCTCCCCGACGACGTTGCCCTCGGCGTCGAACTTCTTCACGCCGACGTAGTCGAGGTACGAGGGGCGGTGCACGGTGGCGCGGCTGTTCGCCTTGGTCAGGATCAGCAGCTTGTGCTCGCGCGCCTTGGCGCGGGCGTCGGCCGGCAGCCGGCTGAAGGACGGCGAGACGGGGGCGTGGTGGTCGTCCTCGCCGCCGTGGTGCGGGTCGGAGCGCAGGATGCCGAGGCCGGTGCCGGGGATGGCGGCCAGCGCGTCTCCGTTGACCAGCTCGTACTCGCGGTAGCCGAGGAAGGTGAAGTGGTCGTCCGAGAGCCAGCGCAGCAGCTCGCGGGCCTCTTCGACCTCGGTGGGGCGCAGATCGTCGGCGGTGGGCTCGTCGGGCAGGTTCTCGGCGATGCGCAGCGCGGTCTCGCGCATCTTCTCCCAGTCCTCGACGGTCTCGCGGACGTCGGACAGGACGCGCAGCAGGTCGGTGGTGATCTGCTTGAGGTCGGCGCGGTCGGTCTCGCGGTCGATCTCGACGTGGATCCAGGACTCGGTGAGGACGTCGTGGGCCTGCTCGCCCTTGGAGTCGCCGGGAAGGACCTCGATGAGCTTGCCGGTCAGGTCGCGGCGGACGCGGACCTGCGGGTGGATCACGACGTGGATGCCGCGGCCCTGGCGGGAGAGCTCGTTGGTGACCGAGTCGACGAGGAAGGGCATGTCGTCGGTGACGACCTCGACGACGGAGTGGCTGCAGGTCCAGCCGTTCTCCTCCACCGTCGGGGTGTGGACGCGGACGTTCGCGGTGCCCTGGGGGCGGTTCTCCGCGAGCCGGTAGTGCGAGAGAGCGGCGCCGAAGACGTCCACCGGGTCTCGGTCGGTGAGGTCCTCGGGCGCGGTGTGCAGGTAGTAGCGCTGGAGGTAGTCGAGCAGGGTGTCCCTGTCCGGGCGCTTTCCCGTCTCGGGCCCCGTCGGAAGTTGCCCCCCGACCGGACCGGTCTCAGCTACCCGGGCGGCCCGTGCGAGCAGCTCGGCCTTGGCTTCGTCCAGCTTGGTCTGCATGTCCTCTGGCTCCTGTCGCGCGCCGTTGCGTGACGTAGGTGGAAGAAACGACACAACGCCACGACGCGGGGTTACCGGTCGCAGTCGACGTTATGTCGTGATGAGAGATGTCCGAACCGATATCGGCCAATGTCGGCGGGAGGCCCGGACGGAAGGAATCAGCGAACGCCATGTCGGCCCGGCCGCGGTAGCGGACCGGGCAAGAGCCGGGGGCTTCGCTGCCCCCTCGGCGTATCGCGCTGATCACGGGAAAAGCCTATCGCTCTCCACCCCGGAGTCGTCATGGTCCGTATGTGTACAAAAGAGGGAGTGGAAGTTTGACGTTATGGACAGCGACACATGTCCTCTTGGCAAAGCGGGGCGCCGCGGGCAACGTGGACGCGGGGTACCCACCGATCTGGGAGTCATCATGGCGAAGATCTTGATCGTGACCGGGGACGCGGCGGAATCACTGGAGGTCATGTACCCGTACCAGCGTCTTCTCGAAGAGGGGTACGAGGTGCACATCGCCGCTCCGGCGCGCAAGCAGCTGCGGTTCGTGGTGCACGACTTCGAGCCGGGCTACGACACGTACACCGAGAAGCCGGGCTACAGCTGGCCCGCCGACCTGGCGTTCTCCGAGGTGGATCCCGGCGACTACGTCGCGGTCGTGATCCCGGGCGGCAGGGCCCCCGAGTACCTCCGCAACGACCCGGAGCTCCGCAAGATCCTCAAGTCGTTCTTCGACGCGGACAAGCCGGTGGCGCAGATCTGTCACGGCCCGCTGCTGACGGCGGCGATCGGCGGCCTGGAGGGCCGCAGGGTCACGGCGTACCCGGCCCTGGAACTCGACATGCAGGCGGCGGGCGCCGGCTTCCAGGACACGGCGGCGGTGGTGGACGGCACCCTCGTCTCCTCCAGGGCCTGGCCGGATCACCCCACCTGGATGCGCGAATTCCTGAAGGTCCTGCGCGCGGCGGGCTGACACGGGGCGGCTGGACCCCGGGCAGGGCCGGCGCGGTCGACCGGCACCCCAGGCCCTTCTGGCGCGGGTGCCCCGCACCGGAAGGGCCTGTGGGCGACGCGGGCGGGCGCGCGGGTGGGGCCCGTCCTCGGCCCTTGGCGCGCGCCCGCTCCGCCCTCGCTCACCGGCGGACGTTCACCGTCACCCGCAGTCCACCGCCACCGGCGACAGCCACACCGACCGCGCCCACGGCCACAGCCGCCTCGCCATGGCCGCCGACGGCCAGGACCGCCGCGACGACCAGCGCCAGCAGGCCCACGCAGGCCGTGAACCACGCCAGAGCACGGCTGCCGCCCAGGGCCTTGCCTGAGATACCGTCGTGAGACGCCAAGGGAACCACTCTCCTCGCAACAGGGGGTGCCCCCGTCGGCGCGCGAGGGAGATCCGCAGGAGAGGCCGGCCGGCAAGCTCGGGCCTCTTCCGGGTCTCCCTTCGCCACGTCCAGGGACCGTCGGATGCGCTCCGCATCCGCGACAGGATTCTCACCCGGCGTGAGAAACGACCGGGTCGTTATCGGCCTTGTCCGATCAACACGCCCTGGGCGTACGCCCGTTGAGCCGTGTGACCTTCCGTCAGCAGTGACGAGCCTACCGGTCCCACCTGGGGAGTCGTCATGGTCCGTATGTGTACAAAAGAGGGAGTGCAACTTTGACGCTGTGGACAGCGCCATGCGCCTGGTTGGTCAAACCTGGGACTTGACGGCACGGCCGCCGCGGTCCCAGGCCCGCGTCCCCGACCGGCTCCGCCCCCGGCCCGGCTCCTCTAGACCAGCTCCTCCGCCACGGCGACCGCCTCCGCGAGCGAGTCGACCACGGGTACTCCCACCGCCTCCAGCGAGGCCCTGCTGTGCGACCCTCCGGTGTAGAGAACGGCACGCGCCCCCACGTGCGCCGCCGCCCGTGCGTCGTCGGCCGCGTCCCCGATCACCACGATCCGTACCGGGTCGACACCGCCGAGCGCCTCCAGGTGGCGCACCATGTGCGCCGACTTCCCCTCCGTCGACGACCCGATCCGCCCGTCCACCCGCACGAACCGCTCCTCGATCCCGTGCCTCCGCACCAGCGGTATCAGCTCGGCATGCGGCGCCAGGGAGAGCAGCGACTGTGTGAAACCGGACGACTGCCGCGTGGCCAGCAGCTCCGCCGCCCCGGTCGTCAGACCGCAGCCCTCGGCCCGCTGCCAGTAGTGCCGGTGGAACGCGCCGTCCATCAGCTCCCACTCAGCGTCCGTGGGCAGCCGGCCCATCAGCCGTTCGTAGAACTTCGGCACCGGCACCGTGTACAGGTCCCGGTAGCGCGCCAGCGTGATCGGCTCCAGGCCCAGCTCGGCGAAAGCGGCGTTCGTCGCCCCGATGACCGCGTCGGTGTCGTCGAGCAGCGTGCCGTTCCAGTCCCAGACCAGGTGCTTTCCGTGCTTCCCCATGCGAAGACGGTACCGGCACCCGCCGACAGGGCGACGTCCGTCAGCCCAGCAGCCCCGGAATCTCCTGCACCCCGAACCACAGCAGCTCGTGGTCCTCGGCGCCGTCCACCGTGAACTGTGCGTCGTCGTCGCCCTGGTCCGCCGCCCCCAGCGCGTCCGCCGCCGCCGAGACGTCCGCCTCGGCGTCGTCCGCGTCGGCGTGCACGGCCGCCGCCTTCGCCAGCGGTACGGCTCCGGCGATGCGGACCTCGCCCAGCGAGGAGGCGTCCAGGCCGCGGTCGGGGTCGGCCACGGCCTCCTTGTCCGGCACGTCGACGGCGACGACGATCCGGCGCCGCGCCGCCGAGGGGTCCCCGGCGAGCAGCCGCAGGGAAGCGGACGCGGCCCGGCTGAGCGCCGCGTACTCCAGCTCCTCGATGTCGTCGGAGACGTACCACTCGCGCAGGGCGGGGGTCACGGCGTACGCGGTCAGCGGACCCGGGCCCAGCTCGCCCGCCTTGTGCGCCTGTGCGAGACCGGCGAGGGTCAGGGGGACGTACACGCGCATGGCTGGCCGCTTTCGTAGTCGGAAACGCCCTCAGGATACGTGCGGAGTCCCCCTTCGGGGTCCCCGGGCCGCCGTCTCGCGGGTCCACCCGAGGCATCCCCCGCCCCCGCCCCGACAGACCGGGAGGACCCTCCCGTCACCCTGATAGGTGAAGTCGCCGAACGGCCGCGTGGACCGCCACGGAGCCTTGCGGGGGCGCCGAGCACCCCCGTACAAGATCCCCAACAGAAGTTACCGCCCGGTAGACCGCCGAGGCCGTACGGAACGGGGATCCGCTCATGGACGCCATCACCACGACGCGCACCACCACGACGCCCCCGTCCGAGCCCGCTCCCTCGCTCGCCCCCGCCGCGACGACGCGTCCACGTACCCCTCGCCCCCGCACCGCGCCCCGCGGCCCCGCCGGCACCGGCCCCCGCGGCTCCGCCGGATCCCGCCCCGACGCCCCCTCACGCGTCCGTACGCGGCCCCGTGCGCTCCCGCCGCACGCTCTCTTCGCCGAGCGCCTGCTCGCCGTCCTCAGCGGCGAGCGGCCCGTCCACTGGATGCTCGGCATGACCGTCGGGGAGGCGTACGAACAGCTCGTCCAGCTCGCCCCGGAAACCCCCTTCAGGTCTCTGGGCGCCCGGCCCGTGCTCCGTACCTGCCGCTTCCACCCGCCCAGGACGGATGCCGTCGAGGTCTGCGCGACCGTCGCCACCGGCGAACGGATCAGGGCCATGGCCTTCCGTCTGGAACGCGGCGCCGACCGTCGGTGGCGCTGCGCCGCCGTCGAGCTCGACGGCCTCCACGCGCGCGTGGAGGAGCGGTCACCCCTGCCCGCCGAGCCCCGCGTACCACTCCGGCCGCCCGCGCCCGCCCGGCCCCGCGTGCCCGCCCAGGCCCGGCCGTGACCGGCCGTGACCGGCCGGACATGACGGAGGGGCCGGCCACCTCATCAGGTGCCCGGCCCCTCCTCCCCGCTGGGGGTTACTTCTTGCGGCGACGCCCGCCGCTGCTCTTCTGCGCCTTGCGACGCTCCGCGCGCGTCAGACCATCACCGCCGGCCGAGGCGTCCTCGCTCACGAAGTCGCCCTCGACGACGCTGCCGTCACCGTCCACCTTGGGCGCGGTGAAGTGCAGCCGGTCCGGCCGCTGCGGGGCGTCGAGCCCCTTGGCGCGGATCTCCGGACGCCCGGCGGGCGCCGGCACGGCGTCCTCCTTGGTGAGCGAGGGAGCCGCGTCCTGCACCGGGACCTCCTCGACCTGCTGCTCGACCTGGACCTCCAGGTTGAACAGGTAGCCGACGGACTCCTCCTTGATGCCCTCCATCATGGCGGTGAACATGTCGAAGCCCTCGCGCTGGTACTCGACCAGCGGGTCCTTCTGCGCCATGGCGCGCAGGCCGATGCCCTCCTGGAGGTAGTCCATCTCGTAGAGGTGCTCGCGCCACTTGCGGTCGAGCACGGAGAGGACCACGCGGCGCTCCAGCTCACGCATGATGTCCGAGCCGAGCGACTTCTCGCGGGCGTCGTACTGCTCGTGGATGTCGTCCTTGACGGACTCGGCGATGAAGTCGGCGGTGATGCCCGCACGGTCGCCGGCCGCCTCCTCCAGCTCGTCCACGGTCACCTTCACCGGGTAGAGCTGCTTGAACGCCGTCCACAGCCGGTCGAGGTCCCACTCCTCCGCGAAGCCCTCGGCGGTCTCCTGGCTGATGTAGTCGTCGATCGTGTCGTCCATGAAGTGCTGGATCTGCTCGTGCAGGTCCTCGCCCTCCAGGACGCGGCGGCGCTCGCCGTAGATGACCTCGCGCTGCCGGTTGAGGACCTCGTCGTACTTCAGGACGTTCTTACGCGTCTCGAAGTTCTGGGTCTCGACCTGGGACTGCGCGGAGGCGATCGCGCGGGTCACCATCTTGTTCTCGATCGGCACGTCGTCCGGCACGTTGGCCATGGCCATGACGCGCTCGACCATCTGGGCCTTGAACAGGCGCATCAGGTCGTCGCCGAGAGAGAGGTAGAAGCGGGACTCGCCCGGGTCGCCCTGGCGGCCGGAACGACCGCGCAGCTGGTTGTCGATCCGGCGGGACTCGTGGCGCTCGGTGCCCAGCACGTACAGCCCGCCGAGCTCCTTGACCTCCTCGAACTCCGCCTTCACGGCCGCCTCGGCACGCTCGAGGGCGGCCGGGAGGGCCGCGGCCCACTCCTCGACGTGCTCGACCGGGTCCAGGCCCGCCTGGCGCAGCTCGGCCTCGGCCAGGTCGTCCGGGTTGCCACCGAGCTTGATGTCGGTGCCTCGGCCGGCCATGTTCGTGGCGACGGTGACGGCGCCCTTGCGGCCGGCCTGGGCGACGATCGTCGCCTCACGGTCGTGCTGCTTGGCGTTGAGCACCTCGTGCTGGATGCCGCGCTTGGAGAGCTGCTGGGAGAGGTACTCGGACTTCTCGACCGACGTCGTACCGACGAGGATCGGCTGGCCCTTCTCGTGCTTCTCCGCGATGTCGTCGACGACGGCGGCGAACTTGGCGACCTCGGTCCGGTAGATCAGGTCCGACTGGTCCTTACGGACCATGGGCCTGTTCGTCGGGATCGGGACGACGCCGAGCTTGTAGATCTGGTGGAACTCGGCCGCCTCGGTCATGGCCGTACCGGTCATGCCGGAGAGCTTGTCGTAGAGGCGGAAGAAGTTCTGCAGGGTGATCGTGGCGAGGGTCTGGTTCTCGTCCTTGATGTCCACCCCTTCCTTCGCCTCGATCGCCTGGTGCATGCCCTCGTTGTAGCGGCGGCCGGCGAGGATACGGCCGGTGTGCTCGTCGACGATCATGACTTCGCCGTCGATGACGACGTAGTCCTTGTCGTTCTTGAAGAGTTCCTTGGCCTTGATGGCGTTGTTCAGGTACCCGACGAGCGGGGTGTTCACCGACTCGTAGAGGTTGTCGATGCCCAGCCAGTCCTCGACCTTGGCGACGCCGGACTCGTGGATGCCGACGGTGCGCTTCTTCTCGTCGACCTCGTAGTCGCCGGTCTCCTCGATGCCCTTGAGCGGGTTTCCGGGCTCACCCTTGGTGAGGCGGGTGACCAGCTTGGCGAAGTCGCCGTACCACTTGGTGGCCTGGTCGGCCGGGCCGGAGATGATCAGCGGCGTACGGGCCTCGTCGACGAGGATGGAGTCGACCTCGTCGACACAGGCGAAGTTGTGGCCGCGCTGGACGAGCTCGTCCTTGGACCACGCCATGTTGTCGCGCAGGTAGTCGAAGCCGAACTCGTTGTTCGTGCCGTACGTGATGTCGCAGGCGTACTGCTCGCGACGCTGGGCCGGCGTCATGTTGGCGAGGATGCAGCCGACCTCGAGGCCCAGGAACTTGTGGACGCGGCCCATCATCTCGGAGTCGCGCTCGGCCAGGTAGTCGTTCACCGTGATCAGGTGCACGCCCTTGCCGGACAGCGCGTTCAGGTACGCCGGGAGCGTGCCGACGAGGGTCTTGCCCTCACCGGTCTTCATCTCGGCCACGTAGCCGAGGTGCAGGGCGGCGCCGCCCATCAGCTGGACGTCGTAGTGGCGCTGGCCGAGGACGCGCTTGGCGGCCTCGCGGACGGTCGCGAAGGCCTCGGGGAGCAGGTCGTCGAGGCTCTCACCGTCGGCGTACCGCTGCTTGTACTCCTCGGTGAGCCCCCGCAACTCGGCGTCGGAGAGGTTGACGAAGTCCTCTTCGATGGAGTTGACCTGGTCCGCGATGCGGTGCAGTTTGCGCAGGATCTTGCCTTCGCCTGCACGCATGAGCTTGTTGAAGACGGACACTGAGGCTGGTCTCCTTGCCGGTCGGGCCTGGCACTGGGTCTTGTGATGGACTCGGGCGCGGGCACGGCAGGTGGTCCCCACCGCAACGGCCATCGTAAGCGAGACCGCCGCCGCGCCGGGAGGCCCGCAGGGCCGGAGCGTCACGGCTGCCCGGAATGAGAACGCGCGAGACGCGCCGAAGGTGCCGCAGGGTCCGAAAAGTGTTCGCTTCGCGACGCTCCGCTCACCAGAATTCCGTCATGGAGCCGAAGACACTGATCACGGAGCGCCTGACCCTCGGCGGGTTCGCGCCCGGGGACGCCGACGAGGTCCACGCGATCTGCCAGGACCCCGAGATCCAGCGCTGGACGACCGTCCCCTCGCCCTACGGGCGGCAGGACGCCGAGTTCTTCCTGAACCGTGTCGTCCCCGACGGCTGGCGCGACGACACCGAGTACAGCTTCGCCGTACGGCCCCGCGAGGGCGGCCCGGTACTCGCCGCCGTCGCGCTGCACCATCCGCGCTCGGGCACGTGGGAGGTCGGGTTCTGGACGGCCAAGGAGCACCGGGGCCGCGGCTACATGACGGAGGCCGTCCTCGCGCTGGCCGACTGGGCCTTCACGGAGCTCCGCTGCACGCGCCTGGAGTGGCGCGCCGAGGTCGGCAACGCGGGCTCGCGGGCGACCGCCGAGAAGGCCGGTTTCGCGGTCGAGGGCGTGCTGCGCGCCGCGCTGCCGAACAACGGCGTGCTGCGGGACGTCTGGGTCGGCGCGCTGCTGCCGTCCGACCTCGGCCTGCCGTGCGCCCTGCCGTATCCGGCGGCGACTTCCCGGACCCAGGGATGACTGTCAGTGCCGACCCCTAGGCTGCGGATCATGACGACTGCGCCGCCGCCTGTTGCCGAACTGTCCGCGGACGAGGCCCGCCGGATCGCCCTGCGCGCCCAGGGATTCCTGGGCGCGCCCGACCGCCGTGCGGGGGTGCGGGGCGTGCTGCGGCACCTGGGCCAGGTCCAGCTCGACACGATCTCCGTCCTGGCCCGCTCGCACGAGCTGATCCCCTACGCCCGCCTGGGCGCGGTGGGCCGTACGACGGTCGAGGACGCGTACTGGACCGAGGGACACGCCTTCGAGTACTGGTCGCACGCGGCCTGCATCCTGCCGGTCGAGGAGTGGCCGCTCTTCGCCTTCCGGCGCCGTGCCTACCGCTCCCGTCCGCAGTGGCACCACGATCTGCCCGACGGCGCGTACGACGCCGTGATCAAGCAGCTGCGCACGGAGGGCCCGCAGACCGCGACGGAGCTCGGCGGCGCGAAGAACAAGGGCGAGTGGTGGGACTGGTCCGAGTCGAAGATCGCCGTCGAGCGGGCGCTGATGTACGGCGAGGTGGTCTGCACCGAGCGGCGCGGCTGGAAGCGGGTCTACGACCTGGCCGAGCGGGCGATCCCGGACTCCCTGCTCCAGGTCGATCTGGACGACACGGAGTGTCTGCGGCGGCTCGTGCGGCAGGCGGGCGAGGCGCTGGGTGTGGGTACGCGCGCCGACATCGCCGACTACCACCGGATCAAGGGCGAGGCGTTCGACGCGGTGGTGGAGGCTTCCGGGCTCGTGCCGGTGACGGTGGCGGGCTGGGCCAAGCCGGCCTGGGCCGATCCCGCGGCGCTGGCGACGGAGCCGCGCGGCCGGCACCGTACGACGCTGCTGTCGCCGTTCGACTCGCTGATCTGGGAGCGGCCGCGCACGGAGCGGATCTTCGGCTTCACGCACCGCCTGGAGGCGTACGTGCCGAAGCAGAAGCGCGTGCACGGCTACTTCGCCATGCCGCTGCTGGCGGGCGGGAAGCTGCTGGGCCGTGTCGACCCGGCGCGCGAGGGCAGGACGCTGGTGGCCCGGCAGGTGTCGCTGGAGTCCCCCAAGGCGGTCGGCCCGATGGCGCAGGCGCTGCGCGAGGCGGCCGGATGGGTGGGCTGCGACTCCGTACGGATCGAGCGGGCGGACCGCCCGGAGCTGATCGCCCCGCTGACCGCCTCCCTCGCCTGATCCCGCGGGTCCTCCCCGCGTCAGCGGATCTCGAGGATCTTCTCCCGCATCGCGTAGACCACGGCCTCCATCCTGGAGTGCAGCTGGAGCTTCTCCAGGATGTTGCGCACGTGGTTCTTCACCGTGTTCTCGGAGATGAACAACTCCTTGGCGATGTCCCGGTTGTTCATCCCGGTCGCGACGAGCTTGAGGACTTCCAGCTCACGGTCGGTCAGCCGGGGCGCCGGCACCAGCCGGCGCTCGTCCGTGCGCTGGATCATCGACTTGAACTCGGTGAGGAGCTTGGACGCCATCGACGGGCTGATCTGCGACTGGCCGTCGGCCACGGCGCGAATCGCGGTGGCGACCTCGTCGGTGGAGATCTCCTTCAGGAGATAGCCGGTCGCGCCCGCCTTGATCGCATCGTAGAGATCGGCCTCCTCGTCGCTGATCGTCAGCATGATGATCTTCGCGCTGGGGGCCACCTCCTTGATGGAGGTGCAGGCCTCGATACCGCCGCGCTTGGGCATCCGGACATCCATCAGCACGATGTCGGGCAGCAGGTCGGCGGCCTTGTCGACGGCCTCCGCCCCGTCGCCCGCCTCGCCGACGACCTGGATGTCCTCCTCCTGGGCGAGGACGATCTCCAGGCCGCGACGGAAGAGGGCATGGTCGTCCACCACGAGGACCCGGATCGGCTCTTTGCGGGAGTCCCCGCTGTCCGAATCCGATCCCTCGGGGGTGGCCGCGCCATCAGGCTCTCGCCCGCTGTGCACCGGCCCGAAGCTGTCCGCCATCGTTCCTCCCCCTGAAGGCCGTGGCCTGAATTCGTGTTCGGTCCTCCAACCGCTGCTCTCAAAACACCGGTTGGCGTGCACGCCATGATTTCATGCCCGGACGACAGTGCGGTGATCCCGTGGCAACCACGGGGTCGCACGGGGGTGCCCCTGGGGGCGCAAGGGGCGCTCCAGGGGCACCGTGACGGACAGAGCAGAGGTGGCGCTGGGGCTGTGGGTCAGCCGCCGAGGGCACCACCGGCGCCGCCGCCCTCGGCGAGCGGGTCGCTCTCCAGATGGATGACGCCGTAGTCGTATGCGTGCCGCCGGTAGACGACACTCGGCTGCTTGGTGTCGGAGTCGACGAACAGATAGAAGTCGTGACCGACGAGTTCCATCTCGTAGAGCGCCTGGTCGAGGGTCATCGGGGCGGCCCGGTGGGTCTTCTCGCGGACCACCAGCGGGCCTTCGCCCTGCACTTCGATCGAGCCCATCATCGTGGTGGGCACCCCGCCGGTCTCCTCGCCCACCAGCTCGCCGTTTCCGTTGAGCTGTGCGACGCCCGGCACCACGTCGGCGACCTCGGCTGCCGACAGCCTGCCGTTGCCACGGCGGGTGTACCGCTTGTCGTGCTGCTTGCGCAGTCGCGCGTCCAGCTTGTCGCTGGCGAGGTCGAGCGCTGCGTACGGGTCGCCTGCTGCCGCTTCTGCCCGGATCACCGGGCCTCGGGAGTGGAGGGTGATCTCTACACGGTCGGACCTGTCGGCCTGCCGCGGGTTGTGCTCCTTGGACACCTCGACGTCGAGGCTGATCACCTTGCCGTCGAGCTTCTGGATTCTCTCCAGCTTCAGCTTCTCGGCCACGTGCTTGCGGAACCGCTCGGGCACCTCGGTCTTGCGGCCCTTGACGACGATGTCCACGCAGAACTCCGTTCCCGGATCGCTCGGAACGGCTCCTTGGCCGTCGAGCTTCTCCCTTTGCACCAGACTCCGGTGAATGCCGGAGCCTCGGACTTGGCGACTTTCACCTCCTCCTCCCCAGTCGGCAAGATCCCCACCCCACCGACCCGAGGTTAATTCGCCCTGAACTCCTGTCCTGTAGGCGCACCCGTGCATTCGCTGAGGCGTAGCATTCGCCACTCCTCACAACCGAACATAGCTCGTTCGGACGGGTGTCGGCACCCGCTACCGCCACATACCTCCGTTCGGGTGTTGTCACCTCTCACCACCTGCAACGATGCAAGTTCTCCGTCAGTTCCGGTTTATCTCGAACGACGACGGAGAACATGCGACTACCGCCGCCGGGGCGTGTACGAATCCTCTTTCCGGCGTGCCGCTTTCCGCCGTGCCTTCACTCCGTGCCCGAATGAACGGCAGGTGTACGGCACTCAGTGCCCGCGCCGCCTCCGTCAACGAGGCGCCCGTGGTCATCAGATCGTCGACCAGCACCACACGCCCGCCCTCCATGAGCCGCGCGCCTCCGGCCACGACCTCCAGCGCCCCGGCCAGATTGGCGAACCGTCCGCGGGCACCGAGCCCCGACTGGTCCGCCACGGCGCGGCGCTGGCGCAGCACCGGAATCACCCGAGCAGCCCGCCCCCGACTGCGCAGGCGGCCCGCCGCGGCGAGCGCGATGCGCCGGGTCGGATCGTGGCCACGCGCCCGCACCGAGCGACGTGACGAGGGCACCGGTACAAGGAGCAGGGGGCCGGTCCCCGAGGCGTCACCGCGCCCGGCAGCAGCCTCCACGGCGCCCGCGAGCGCCGACCCGAGGGGTCCGGCGAGAGAGAGCGCGCCGCGCTCCTTGTGGGCGAGAAGGACCGAACGCACTGCGTCGGCGTACGGCGCCGAGGCATGGACGACCGGCAGCCCGGCCGGCTCGGGAACGGGCCGTACCCGGCGCGGGCCGGGGCCTGCCAGCTCCTCCCGGCACCGCGGGCACAACTCCGTACGGGGCCTGCCGCAGCCTCCGCAGGCGACCGGCAGCACCAGTCCGGCGATCTCGCGCCACCACCCCCGCATGGCTCCACTGTCCTCCTGCCGGACCCGGGCGGCCACCCCTGTGGACAACGGGCCGGCGGCTGGCGGGCGCGGGCCGGGAACGGGCCTTCCCGGGCGAGCGGCGGCCGGGAGCCTGCGTTCGGCTACCCCGGATAGACCGGCCCGGAGCCGGCGACCTTGACCATCCGCTGCCAGTTCGCACCCGGCATCAGCCGCACGATGCCGTCGTTGCCCGAGTCGGCGACCACCGGAGCGCGCTCGTCGTTCGGCGCGGCGACGGCCGTCACCCCGTTCAGGCCGGGCAGCACCGAAGCCGTGGAGGTCGCCCCGTCCGTCTGGATGTAGCGGATCTGCTGGACGCCCCCCGCCTCCTTGCCGACCACGACGAGCCTGCTCGGACCGGCCCAGGACACGGCCGTGACGTTCTCCATGCGCGGCGCGACGGGCTGCAGATCGACGACCGACACCGTCTGCTGCGCCCCGCTGCCCTCCCGCTCCACCCGGCCGATCTTCAGGGTGGTGCGGCCTTCCTTCTCCTTGACCAGCAGCGCGATCCGCACGCCGTCCGCGGAGACCCGCAGCGACTCGACGCGGCCCCCGTCCGCGAGCCAGGGCGCTCGCACCTCGACGGGTTCCCCGGCGCCGCCCGGGACCATCCACAGGCGCGGCTTCACCGGGTCGCGGTCCGCGACCCACAGATCGCCCCGGCCGTCCCAGCTCGGCGCGGACAACCGGTCCTCGGGCCGGGCCGCACCGCTCGACACCAGCGCGGGAGGCAGCTCGTCGTCGGAGAGGATCGACGCCACGCGCAGCTCCCGTCCGTCCTTGCCGACACCGGCCGCCCGGCTCTCCTCACGGTCCACCGCGACCGACCGCAGCGGCATCGCACCCTTGCCGAAGGGCCCGAGCGTCGCGTCCGCCTCCGCGTCCTCCTTGCCGCCGACGGGCAGCGTCTTCACCATGCCGTGCTCGTCGACGAAGAACGGGTTCTCCGCCCGGCCCGAGTCGTGCACCGGGGCGAACTCCTCCGCCTGCGCCTTCGACAGCACGCACAGCCGCCCGCCGTCCGAGCCCCGCTGGAGCTCCACCTGCTCGACCCGTACGGACGTCAGATCGCCCAGCGTGAAGAGCAACTGAGCCGCCATCCGCCGGCACACCTCCCCGCCCACCCGATCGGCCTTGGCGTTGAGCGGCACCTTCAGCGTGGACTGGTCGTCCGTCGTGAGCGAGGTGACGCCCTCCTTCAGCTCCGTACCGGAGGGAAAGCGCGAATCCACCGCCGGCTTCAGCCAGTTCGTCGGGCCCTCGAGCAGCGCCTTGACGGTCTGGGTCACCGGATCCATCCGGGTCACCGGGTCCTGCCGCTGCCGGATGTACACCGGGTCGGCGACGACCCACTCCTGCCCGGAGGCGAAGTAGTACTTGTTGACGGAGCGGTAGTTGCGCTGGAAGTCGGCCTCGCTGAGCACAAGCCCCGACGGCAGGTGGTCGATGCGCCACTCCTTGCCCTTGCCGTCCGCGGAGGGCTGCTGCACCACGTGGATGAAGTCCTTGTACTCGGCAGGGCTCATCGGCTGGTACGCATGCCTGGCGTCCACCGTGGCGATCTGCCGGCCGCGGATCGGATACGACCGCCCCTGGCTCTCCGGGTCCGCGATCCGGTCGGCCTGCTCACGGTCCGGCGCCGTGGTGAGCACGGTGATGCTCTGCCCGGGCTTCCAGGTCCGCGCCGCATCCTTCGTCAGATACTTCCGCGCCGTGGCGAAACCGGGGTCGTCACTGGTCATCGCCTCCAGGAAGCCGTCGACGATCTCGTCGGGCTCCGCGTTCTCCCGCGGCTGCACGGCGTACACCCGGACCTGCGAGTCGCCCGGATTGGACGCCTTCACACTCCGTACGTCCCCGCTGTCGGGCATCGTCGCGCAACCGGTCGCCAGCACGCCGCCGCAGGCGAACAGCACACCTGCCCGCACGGCGCCGGACGACCGCTGCCCTCGAGAGTCAGCGCTCACCTGTTCCGTCCTCCCCCTCGGCGTTCGCCGACGCCATCGCCTCACCGCTGTCGACCTCGGCCGACGCCCGCGCGACCACCCGCGCACCATTGCCCGGCAGCGCCGTCGGATCCACCGTGGCCCGCGGCACCGTCGGCAGCCGCGGCGGCACGGGCAGCGCCGGACGGTCGCCCGCATGCTGCACCGGCACGGTCACCCGGCGTGCCCCGCTCTCCTGCCCCCGCTCGGCGGCCGCCGCCTGCTCACGATTGCGCCGCGAGTCCTCCGGCTCCAGCGGGATCGGGGATCCGCGCAGCGGCTCGTCCGCCGTCCTCGGCAGGGTGAGCCGGAACTGCGAGCCCCCGCCGGGCTCGCCCCACGCCTGGAGCCAGCCGCCGTGCAGCCGCGCGTCCTCCACCGCGATCGACAGGCCCAGGCCCGTACCACCGGTGGTACGCGCGCGTGCCGGGTCCGCCCGCCAGAACCGGTTGAAGACCCGGGTCGCCTCGCCCGGCTTGAGCCCCACGCCGTAGTCCCGTACGGCGACGGCGACGGCGCCGCCCGCGGCGGCCAGCCGGACGATCACGTCGCGGCCCTCGCCGTGCTCGACGGCGTTGACGACGAGATTGCGCAGCACCCGCTCGACCCGGCGGGCGTCCGCCTCGGCCACGACCGGCTGCTCGTCTCCGACGACCACGATCCGGCCGCCCTTGCGCTCGGCGAGCGGCTCCGCGCCGCCGATGACCCGCCGGACGACCTGGCGCAGGTCTATCGGCTCGGCCTCCAGCGCCGCGGCTCCCGCGTCGAAACGGCTGATCTCCAGCAGATCGGCGAGCAGCGACTCGAATCGGTCGAGCTGGTCGCCGAGCAGCTCGGCGGAGCGCGCGGTGACCGGGTCGAAGTCGACCCGGGCCTCGTGGATGACGTCCGCCGCCATCCGTACCGTCGTCAGCGGCGTACGCAGCTCGTGCGACACGTCCGAGACGAACCGCCGCTGCATCCGCGAGAGCTCCTCCAGCTGCTGGATCTTCAGCTGCAGGTTCTGCGCCATCTTGTTGAAGGCCTCACCGAGCCGGGCGATGTCGTCCTCGCCGGTGACCTTCATCCGCTCCTGGAGACGGCCGGCGGAGAGCCGCTCGGCGATCCCCGCCGCCATCCGCACGGGTGTGACGACCTGGCGCACGACCAGCCACGCGATGGCGCCGAGCAGCACCACCACGAACAGCCCCGCGGTCGCCAGCGTGCCCTTCACCAGGCCGAGGGAGTCCTCCTCGTGCGTCAGCGGGAAGAGGTAGTACAGCTCGTACTGGGTGCCCTCGGCGTCGTTGAGCCGCTTGCCGACGACGAGCCCGGCCTCGGAGTCCTTGCCGTTGGTGTAGTGGATCCGCGTGTACGTCTGGAAGGTGCCCGAGCCCTGGCCCACGGAGTGCCGCAGGTCGTCGGGGATGCTCGTGGCCGGATCGACCTCGCCGGAGGCACGGGCGCCGCGGCTCGCGGGCCCGTCCGAGTCCTCCAGGGACAGCGCGACCACGTTGAACGCGCTCTGGCCACCACTGGCCAGCTGCTCCACCAGCGTGGAACGCCAGGTCAGCGAGGCACCGGCGCGGCCGCCGTCCTGCCCACCGGGCACGTAGGGCGTCGTCGCCGCCTTGTCCTGGGCGGCCGAGAAACCGCCCGCGGCCTGACTCTGGGCGGCCTGCTCCTTGGCATCACGCAGACCGTTGCGGACCTGGCCTATGACGACCAGGCCGAGCAGCAGCACCACACCGAGTGACATCAGCAGGGTGCCCGCGACGACCCGCAGCTGGAGGTTGCGCCGCCACAGCCGTACGGCGGGCAGCAACGGACGGCGCACCCAGCGTGCGAAGAGCCGGAGCACCGGTCCACCCGGCGCCCCGTCCTGGAGCAGTCGTCCACCACGGAGCAGACGGCCGAATCGCGAGCCCCCCCGCCTCGGTCCGGCAGTCCGCCCCGACCGGACTCCCGGCTCGCCGGGCTTCGGAGCAGTACTGCCTATGCTCATGTCAGCTCGGCCCCGCCTTGTATCCGACACCACGGACGGTGACCACGATCTCCGGGCGCTCCGGGTCCTTCTCGACCTTCGAGCGCAGCCGCTGGACGTGCACGTTCACGAGCCGGGTGTCGGCCGCGTGCCGGTAGCCCCAGACCTGCTCCAGCAGGACCTCGCGGGTGAACACCTGCCACGGCTTACGGGCCAGCGCGACGAGCAGATCGAACTCGAGCGGCGTCAGGGCGATGGACTGCCCGTCCCGCTTCACCGAGTGACCGGCCACGTCGATGACCAGATCGCCGATGGCGAGCTGCTCCGGCGCGGGCTCCTCCGACCTCCGCAGCCGCGCCCGGATACGGGCGACGAGCTCCTTCGGCTTGAACGGCTTGACGATGTAGTCGTCGGCCCCGGACTCGAGCCCCACCACCACGTCGACCGTGTCGCTCTTGGCCGTGAGCATGACGATGGGCACGCCGGACTCCGCCCTGATGAGCCGGCACACCTCGATGCCGTCCCTGCCGGGCAGCATGAGGTCCAGCAACACCAGGTCCGGTTTGGCCTCACGAAATGCGGCAAGCGCCTTGTCGCCGTCCGCTACGAACGACGGCTCGAACCCTTCACCCCGCAGCACGATGCCGAGCATCTCGGCCAGTGCGGTGTCGTCGTCGACGACAAGAACGCGTCCCTTCATATCGACATCATCCCATTTCCGTATCAGTCTCTAGGCGGCTGGTGAGATACCTCACTGACCTGCGGTGACGTCCGTGATTGCGCGCCGTTAGCCGCCGGTGTCTGTGGGTGTCGATGTCAGACATGGATGTCACGCCCGTGGCCCCCGATGTGGTCGCCCAAAACCGTACCTTGCGCGGCGGACTCCAGCCCATGCCCCAGGACGAGAAGAAGTGAGCGGCTCTGTCCGCGGCCTCCCCCGCTCCAAGATGCGGAGAACCGGGAACGGCGGCAAGCATGGAGGGGGGCCCACCCTGGTCTCCCGGCGGGAGAGGCCATGAACGACTACCCTCCGATCGCGGATCACGGGCTGGTGGGCGACCTGCAGACTGCGGCGCTGGTGGCCTCCGACGGGACGGTGGACTGGTGGTGCACGCCCCGGTTCGACTCGCCCAGCCTGTTCGCGTCGCTGCTCGACAGCGATCGGGGCGGCCACTGCCGTCTCGCCGCCGATCTCGGCGAGCGGACCACGGTGCGCCAGCTGTACCTGCCCGACACGCCCGTTCTCATCACCCGCTTCATGGCCCCGCAGGGCGTCGGAGAAGTCATCGACTTCATGGAGCCCATCGCCGCGCGTGTCCCCGCCGACAGGCACCGGCTCATCCGTATCGCCAGGGTGGTCCGCGGCAGCCTTCCCTTCGAGCTGGTGTGCCGGCCCCGCTTCGACTACGGCCGGGCGGCACACACCCTCAGCCGTCTCGATGACGGCAGCGTCGTCTTCCACGGCCCGGACACCGATCTGCACGTACAGGCGGCCGGGCCGATGTCGCTCCACGCCGACGGCGTCGACGTCACCGCCCGCTTCACCTTGAACGCCGGGCAGAGCGCCGCGGTGATCCTCACCAGCGAGACCGGCGAGCCGGGCTCGCGCAGTGAGTACCCCGGCGGGACGCTGCCGACCGAGGAAGGGGTGACGGCGACGCTCGACGCCTGCCGTGACTTCTGGCTCAGGTGGCTGCGGTCCTGCCGCTACAGGGGCCGCTGGCACGAGATGGTCATCCGTTCCGCGATCACCCTCAAGCTGCTCACCTACGCACCGACCGGTGCTCCGATAGCGGCAGCCACCATGGGCCTGCCCGAGGAGATCGGTGGTGAACGCAACTGGGACTACCGCTATACCTGGGTACGGGACGCGTCCTTGTCCGTGCGCGCTCTGATCGACCTCGGTTTCACCACCGAGGCAGAGGCGTTCCGCCGGTGGATGCGCGAGCGACTGGAGGCCGGGGGCACCGCTTCGGGCGAGCCCTTGCAGATCATGTACCGCGTGGACGGCGAGCCTCACCTGACCGAGGAGGTCCTCGACCACCTCGAGGGCTACCGGCGCTCGGCCCCGGTCCGGGCCGGCAACGCGGCGGCCGACCAGATCCAGCTCGACATCTACGGCGAGGCGGCCTACGCGCTCGGCCAGGCGGACGACATCGGAGGACTCCGTGGCTGGCGTGTGTTCGCCGGGCTCATCGACTGGCTGTGCGACAACTGGGACCGCCCGGACGAGGGCATCTGGGAGACCCGCGGCGGGCGCCAGAACTTCACCTTCAGCCGCCTGATGACCTGGGTCGCCCTCGACCGCGCCATCCGGCTCGCCACCACCCACTCCCGCCCCGCCGACCTCCGTCGCTGGCACGACGTCCGCGACACCGTGCTCCAGCAGATCACCGAACGGGGCTGGAGCGACGAACGTGCGGCCTTCGTCCAGCACTACGACACCGACGTCCTCGACGCCTCGCTGCTCCTGATGCCCCGCGTCGGCTTCGTGTCCCCCACCGACCCCGACTGGATCAGCACCCTCGACGCCATGGGGGAGGAACTCGTCAGCGACAGCCTCGTCTACCGCTACGACCCGGCGGCCTCGCCCGACGGACTGCGAGGCTCCGAGGGCACCTTCAGTCTGTGCAGCTTCCTCTACGTCGAGGCCCTCGCCCGTTCCGGCCGCGTCCACCAGGCGCGTTACGCCTTCGACAAGATGCTCACCTACGCCAACCACGTCGGCCTGTTCGCCGAGGAGATCGGCCCCTCGGGAGAGCAACTCGGCAACTTCCCGCAGGCCTTCACTCATCTCGCGCTCGTCGCCGCGGCCCTCGCGCTCGACGAGGAGCTCGACCGCGCCGACCGGTCGGACGCCTGAGCCGCCCGCCCCCGAGAGAGGCCAGGTCCCGTGACCGAAGACGCCGCCGCCCACGGGCATGCCCGCCCCGCCCGGGCCGGCACACGGATGCTGGCGCCGCTCGCGCTCGCACAGTTCATCTGCAGCTTCGCGGGCTCCAACATGAACGTGATGATCAACGACATCAGCCACGACCTGAACACCACCGTTCAGGGCGTGCAGGTCGCGATCACCGTGTTCCTCCTGGTCATGGCCGCCCTGATGATCCCCGGCGGCAAGGCGACCGACCGCTTCGGCCGGAAACGCTGCTTCCTCGTCGGCCTCGTCGTCTACGGCATCGGCGCGATCCTCAGCGCCGTCGCCCCCGGACTCGGTGTGCTGATCCTGGGCAACTCCATCTTCGAAGGCGTCGGTACAGCCCTGCTCATCCCGCCGGTCTACATCCTCACCACGCTGCTGTACACCGACCTCACGTCCCGAGCCCGTGCGTTCGGCGTCATCATGGCCGCCGGCGGCGTGGGAGCGGCCGCAGGGCCGTTGATCGGCGGGCTCATCACCTCCGCGATCAGCTGGCGCGCGGCATTCGTCTTCCAAGCCCTCGTGATCGCGCTGATCATCGCGCTGAGTCGCACGATCGAAGACCCCCTGCCGGCCGATCCCGACCGCCGCTTCGACGTCCGAGGCGCCGTCCTGTCCGCGGGCGGGCTGGTCCTGGTCGTCATGGGCATCCTGGCCGCCGACGACAACCTGGGCCTGATGCTCGGCCTGCTCGTCGCCGGCCTTCTCGTACTGGCGTGGTTCGTGCACTGGATCCGCAGCGAGGAGCGCGCCGGAAGAGAGCCGCTGCTGTCCACCGGCCTCTTCCGTGACCGCACATCCAACCTCGGCCTGGTCACCCAGAACGCCCAATGGCTGCTGCTCATGGGCACCTCGTTCACCGTCGCCACCTACCTCCAGGTCGTACGCGGCTACGACGCCATCGAGACGGGCGTCATCTTCACCGCGGCCACCCTCGGAGTGCTGGCCTCTTCACTCGCCGCGGAACGCCTCGCCAGACGTGTTCCGCAACGGACACTGATCATCGCCGGGTTCGCCCTCGCCATCGTCGGCATCGGCATCCTGATCGCCCTGGTCGCCGGCAACCCGAGCCCGTGGGCGTTCGCCCCTGGCCTGCTGCTGATCGGCCTGGGGCTCGGCGTCATGCTCACCCCGTCCGTGAACGTGGTCCAATCCGCCTTCCCAGAAGATCAACAAGGAGAGATCTCCGGCTTGTCCCGGAGCGTCTCCAACCTCGGCTCCACCTTCGGCACCGCCATCGCCGGCACCATCCTCGTCGCCAACCTGACCCAGAACGCCTACGCCGCCGCCATGGCCACCCTCGCGTTCGGCGCCCTCGCCGGTCTCGTCACCGCCACACGCCTCCCCCGCACCGCCACCACCGGGGCGGCCCCGGCCGACCCCCCGCCTCAGCCACCTGGTGCCCGTTAGCCGCGGAGCGCCCGCCCACACACCGGAGGCGGACAGACCTCCCGGTCACCGCCGCTGCGGTTTGTGCGCACTGATCAGGCATCCGCCCCGTCTGCCCCCCTTGAGCACCCGCGATGAAGACGAGAATGGGAAGACCGGCCCCCGCCCACCGGCGGGCCCCTCGTGGCACGATGGCTCACGGCCCGCCGCCCGGACAGGCGATCGGCCACTGAGACCGTGCCGACTCGCCGAGCCGGCCCCGCGACCATTCCTCGAGGTGGACGACCGTGAACGACACTCCGGGCTGGACCTCGCCCGGATCTGCTCCCTCCGACGGCCAGGACGGTACCGGGGTTCCCCGGCCCGCGACGCCCGGTGACGCGAACGGCTCCGCCCCCCAGTGGTCCAAGGAACAACCGCCCGCCGGACAGTGGTCCCCGCCGACCGCTCCCGTGCCCGGCCAGGCCCCCGCACCTCAGCCCGGCCAGGGCTGGGGCGGTCCGCCGCAGCACGGGAACTGGGGCAAGCCGCCGGCCGCCAAGCCCGGTGTGATCCCGCTGCGCCCCCTGGGCATGGGCGAGATCCTCGACGGCGCCGTGTCGACGATGCGCACCTACTGGCGCACGGTCCTGACCATCACCGTCACCGTCGCCGTGATCTCGCAGGTCGCCGACATCCTCGTCCAGCGGTTCCTGGTCCCGACAGCGCCCGCGATCGACCCGAACGCCTCCCCCGACGAGGCCATGGCACAGCTCGGCGACTCCCTGCAGACGTCGCTGGTCGGTTCGATCCCCGCGATCCTCATCCTTCTGATGGCGACGCTGGTGAGCGCCGCACTCCTCACCGTGGTGATCAGCCGCGCCGTCCTCGGCCGCCCGGTCTCGATCGGTGCCGCCTGGCAGGAGGCCCGCCCGCGTCTGCTCCAGCTGCTCGGGCTGACCCTGCTGCTCCCGGTGATCAGCGCGGCGATCATCTTCGGCGCCATGCTGCCCGGAATCCTGCTCGGCGACGTGACCGACGGCGCGCTCGTCGTCCTCGGCGCCCTCGTCGGCGTGGTCGTCGTCGTCTGGCTGATGATCCGCTTCAGCCTGGCCTCGCCTGCCCTGATGCTGGAACGACAGGGCGTCATCCAG
Organism: Streptomyces sp. NPDC056527; assembly: GCF_042794475.1. Classification (NCBI taxonomy): domain Bacteria; kingdom Bacillati; phylum Actinomycetota; class Actinomycetes; order Kitasatosporales; family Streptomycetaceae; genus Streptomyces; species Streptomyces sp. NPDC056527. The sequence goes on along the minus strand of NZ_JBHTTQ010000036.1, from coordinate 4,728 downwards.
TCGATGAAGCGCTCCGCCAAGCTCGTCCAGGGCGCCTGGTGGCGCATCTTCGGCATCACCCTGCTGACGCAGCTCCTGCTCCTCATCGTGGGGATGATCATCACCGTCCCCTTCGCCATCCTCGCGATCGTCGTCGACGGCGAGGGCTTCAGCGGCCTGGCCTCGGGCTCCACCCCCGAGTTCGGCTGGTCGTTCCTGATCATCACGGGCATCGGCGGCGTCATCACCAGCGCGATCACCTACCCGATCTCCGCCGGTGTCACCGTCCTCCTCTACGTGGACCAGCGCATCCGCCGCGAGGCTCTGGACCTCGAACTCGCCCGGGCCGCAGGCCTCCCCGGCTACGGCCCCGCACCCGGCGAAAACGCCACCGGGAGCTGACGGGGTGCACAACACGGGGGGCATGATCACGGCGCGGCTGCCGATCCGGGACGCCGACGACGTACCACTGGACATCCCCCGCGTCCCCGCCCGAGAGGCGGCGGAGCGGGAACTGTCCAAGCCGATGTACCACGAGAACGACCCCAGCCTGCTCGAACGCGGCCTCGACCGCTTCTGGGAGTGGGTCGACGACCTCTTCAGCTCGGCTTCCGGGGCAACCCCCGGTGGCCTGCTGGGACTTCTCGCGATCGTCGTGGTCGTGCTCGCCCTGGTCGCCGCCCTCTGGTGGCGGCTCGGCACCCCCCAGCGGACGCCCTCCACGGGGGACTCCCTCTTCGAAGACGGCCCCCGCACCGCCGGGCAACACCGGGCCGCCGCCGCCCGGCATGCCTCCGCCGGCCGCTGGAACCAGGCGGTCCAGGAGCGGATGCGGGCCATCGTCCGCTCCCTGGAGGAACGCACCCTTCTCGACCCGCGACCCGGCCGCACCGCCGACGAGGCCGCCGCCGAGGCGGGCCGCTCCCTGCCCTCCCACACGGACGAACTCCGTGCCGCCGCACGCTCCTTCGACGACGTCACATACGGCGGCCGCACGGCCGACGAGCCCGCATACCGCCGCATCGAGGAACTGGACGTCTCCCTGGAGCGGACCAAGCCCGTCCTCGACACCGCGGCCACGGGAGCGCCCGCATGAGCCGGCCGCGCACCAGCGCCACCTCGGCCTCCCTCTCCGCCCGCCAGATCTGGACCCGGACCCGGGGAGCACTCCTCGTGCTCGCCCTGATCCTGATCGGCGGCATCGTCCTGGCGACCGTGCAGTCCTCCGACCACCACGGCCACCTCGACCCCCGCTCCGCCGACCCCAACGGCAGCCGAGCCATCGCCGAGATCCTCAAGGCCCAGGGCGTCAGCATCCAGGTGGTCACCACCCTCGACGAGGTCACCGCCGCCACCGAAGCCGACAGCACCCTCCTCGTCACCACCCCGGACCTGCTGACCGACCACCAGCAGTCCGTGCTGCGGCACACCATGACGGAGTCTCAGGGCCGCACCGTCCTCGTCGGCGCGGGCCATCCCTCCCTCGGCACCCTTGCCCCCGGCGTCACCGTCGCCCCCAGCACCTCGGTGACCACGCGTGAGCCCCAGTGCTCCCTGCCCGCCGCCGTCCGCGCCGGCAGCGTCGACATCGGCGGCGAGCGGTACACCACCGGGATCGACACGGCCGACTCCTGCTACCTCGGCGACGGGATGGCAACCCTGCTCAGGTTCCCGACCTCCCGCGGCGACACCGTGCTCCTCGGCTCCGCCGACTTCCTCGCCAACGAACGACTCGACAAGCAGGGCAACGCCTCTCTCGCCCTGCAACTCCTCGGCTCCCGCAGCCATCTCGTCTGGTACCTCCCCTCCCTCTCCGACACTTCCGCCGAGGACGACCCCGAGGGCGAGTCCCCCGACAGCGCCGCCGACAGCTTCCTCTCGCTCATCCCCTCGGGCTGGCTCTGGGGCACCCTCCAACTCGCCGTCGCCGCCGCCCTCGCCGCCATCTGGCGAGCCCGACGCCTCGGCCCCCTCGTGACCGAACGGCTCCCCGTCGCCATCCGGGCATCCGAGGCCACCGAGGGCCGCGCCCGCCTCTACCGCAAGGGCAACGCACGCGACCGCGCGGCCGTCCTCCTGCGCACCGCGACCCGCGCCCGGATCGCCCCGCTCCTCGGTGTCGCCACCCAGGACGCCCACTCACCCGAGACCCTGCTCCCCGCGATCTCCGCACGACTCACCGAGACCGCGGCAGACTCTCGGGACCTTCTCTTCGGCCCGGCTCCCGCCGACGACGCCGCTCTCATCCGCCTGGCAGACCAACTCGACGCCCTCGAAAGAGAGGTACGCACCTCATGAGCGCCCCGACCCCCGAGACCGCCACGACCTCGGACAGCGCCCGCGCCTCCCTGGAGGCCCTGCGCACCGAGATCGCGAAGGCGGTGGTCGGCCAGGACCCCGCCGTCACCGGACTCGTCGTCGCCCTGCTCTGCCGGGGCCACGTCCTCCTCGAAGGAGTCCCCGGCGTCGCCAAGACGCTGCTCGTCCGCGCGCTCGCGGCCACGCTCGAACTGGACACCAAGCGCGTCCAGTTCACCCCCGACCTGATGCCGAGCGATGTCACCGGTTCACTGGTCTACGACGCCCGTACCGCGGAGTTCTCCTTCCAGCCCGGTCCTGTCTTCACCAACCTGCTGCTCGCCGACGAGATCAACCGCACGCCTCCGAAGACGCAGTCCTCGCTCCTGGAGGCGATGGAGGAGCGTCAGGTCACCGTCGACGGCACGCCCCGTCCGCTGCCCGACCCGTTCATGGTCGCCGCGACGCAGAACCCGGTCGAGTACGAGGGCACCTACCCCCTCCCCGAGGCCCAGCTCGACCGCTTCCTGCTGAAGCTCACCGTCCCGCTGCCCTCTCGCGAGGACGAGATCAACGTCCTGACCCGGCACGCGAACGGCTTCAACCCCCGCGACCTCCAGGCCGCCGGTATCCGTCCGGTCGCGGGCCCCGCCTCACTCGAGGCCGCCCGCGAAGCCGTCGCCAAGACCTCGGTCTCCCCCGAGATCGCCGGCTATGTCGTCGATATCTGTCGTGCCACGCGTGAATCCCCCTCGCTCACCCTCGGCGTCTCCCCCCGAGGCGCCACCGCCCTGCTCTCCACCGCCCGCGCCTGGGCCTGGCTCACCGGCCGGGACTACGTCACCCCGGACGATGTGAAGGCCCTGGCACTGCCCACTCTCCGCCACCGCATCCAGCTGCGGCCCGAGGCCGAGATGGAGGGCGTCACCGCCGACTCCGTCATCAACTCGATCCTCGCCCACGTCCCCGTACCCCGCTGAGAACGGCGCCCCATGGCCCTCACCGGACGAACCGCACTGCTCGCCGCCCTCGGATCGCTCCCCGTGGGCATCCTCGCCCCCAGTTGGACGGGGATGCTCGCGGTGAACGCGCCCCTCTCACTCGCAATTCTGTGCGACTACGCGATGGCCGCGCCAGTGCGAACGCTGCAGTTCACCCGAAGCGGTGACACAACAGTTCGACTGGGTGACGAGGCGGACGTACAGCTCACGGTCACCAACACCTCGCGACGCCGCCTGCGCGCCCAACTCCGCGACGCCTGGCCGCCCAGCAGCTGGCTGCCCGGCACCGACCAGGCCGCGTCCCGCCAGAAGCTCACCGTGCCCGCCGGCGAACGCCGCAGGATCACCACGGCCCTGCGCCCCACCCGACGCGGTGACCGCCACGCGGAGCGCGTCACCGTCCGTTCCTTCGGCCCCCTGGGCCTGGCCGCCCGGCAGGGCAACCACGACGTCCCCTGGACGGTCCGCGTGCTGCCGCCGTTCAACAGCCGCAAGCACCTGCCCTCACGCCTGGCCCGCCTGCGCGAACTCGACGGCCGCACCAGCGTCCTCACCCGCGGCGAAGGCACCGAGTTCGACAGCCTTCGCGACTACGTCCCCGGTGACGACACCCGCTCCATCGACTGGCGGGCCACGGCCCGCCAGACCACCGTCGCCGTCCGCACATGGCGCCCCGAGCGCGACCGCCACATCCTGATCGTGCTCGACACCGGCCGCACCTCCGCGGGCCGAGTCGGAGACGTCCCGCGCCTCGACGCCTCGATGGACGCCGCTCTGCTCCTCACCGCCCTGGCCTCCCGCGCCGGCGACCGCGTCGACCTCCTGGCCTACGACCGCCGCCTGCGCGCCCAGGTTCAGGGCCGCTCGGCCGCCGACATCCTGCCCGCGGTGGTCAACGCCCTGGCCCCGCTCGAGCCCGAGCTCGTGGAGACCGACGCCCGCTCCCTGGCCGCCACCGCGTTGGCCCGGGCCCCGCGCCGCTCGCTCATCGTCCTGCTCACAAGCCTCGACACCGCCCCGATCGAGGAGGGCCTCCTCCCGGTCCTCCCTCAGCTCACTCAGCGCCACACAGTGCTGGTCGCCTCGGTCGCCGATCCGCACACGTCCGCCATGGCGGCGAAGCGCGGCACGATCGACGGCGTCTACGAGGCCGCTGCCGCCACTCAGGCCCAGGCCCAACGACACCGCACAGCGGACCAGCTCCGTCGCCACGGCGTCACGGTCGTCGACGCGACGCCTGACGATCTCGCCCCCGCACTGGCAGACGCCTACCTCGCACTGAAGGCGGCCGGCCGCCTCTGAATACGACTGTGGGCTCCCCTCGGGGAGCCCACACACGATGCCGACTGGTCCAGAACGCAGAAAAGCCCCGCACCATAAGGTGCGGGGCTTTCCCACAATGATTGTTCGGCGGCGTCCTACTCTCCCACAGGGTCCCCCCTGCAGTACC
>NZ_JBHTTQ010000035.1:0-66557 GCF_042794475.1 Streptomyces sp. NPDC056527 | reverse complement strand
GGGAGCGAGACGCTCCCCGGGCCCTCTGCCGTACCGGTGCCGGAGCACCGGTACGGGGTTCAGCCGCCGAGCGGCAGGCCGCCCAGCGAGGGCACGCCGCCGCCGGTCGGCAGGCCCTGGCCGAGGCCGCCCGCCGACGGGGCGTTCCGGGTGGCCGCGCCGGCGGTCTCGCCGAGGACCTCGCCCGCGCTGCCCGCGGTGTCGCCGGCGACCTTCTGCGCGGCCGGGGTGGCGGTCTTGCCGGCCGCACCCACGGTCTTGCCGGCGGTCGGGACGGCCTCGCCGACGGCCTTGGTGCCGGTGCCGCCGACCACGCCGGTGGCGGTCTGCGAGGCGCCGTCGACGGCGTTGCCGACACCGGCTCCGTCCAGGCTGGAGATACCGGAGAGGGCTCCGGTGGGCGCGATGCTGTGGTCCAGGGCGCTCGCGGACCCGGCCGCACCGACCACGGGGGCTGCTCCGGCCGCCACGAGGAGTGCGGCGCGGGCGATCCGACGGGTCAGGGGGAGGGACATGGTGCTCCTTCGACGGAGAGGACGTTCTGACTCCGTGACAACCGAGGCGGGGGAGGCAGAGGTTTCGGCGGTCGAAGGTAAAGGCTGCCCAATGCATCGCATTATCGGGTGGGGAGGAAAGCGGACGAACGCGTCCGAAGATCCAAGCCTTGCTGAACCGTCACTTCCCATGCCCCGCAAGGGGATGAGCGTGGAGTGGCGGGGTGTGGGGCGAGGGATGACGCGGAAGGTGGCGAATAGCTCGGTCGGGTGACTTGCCGTACGGGTGCTCGGTGACGGTGTTCGGCTATCGCGCCAGCCGGATGCGCACCGCGCCGCCGCTCTCGCCGTCGTCGCCGTCCGTCGTCATCCACGCCCCGGTGGGGTCGCTCGCGCGCCAGACCTTGTTCCCGTACGCGACCTCGGCGATCCGCAGGTCGTCCGCCCGCGCCACCGCCCAGTGGGCCAGCTCCCAGCCCCGCTGCGCGTCCGTGCCGGTGGTCGCGAGGACGGGCACGGAGAGGACGGCGGGAGCCCCGCCCACGTTCGCCCCGGAGCGTCCCGCACTGCCCGCGCCCCCGGCGGCCCCCTTCGGGGCGGCCTTCTCGCCGAAGGCCCGCACCAGCTCCGTACGCACCTTCGCCGGATCCCCCGGCTGCCCGTCCTTCGACGGGCTCGTCGTGCAGTTCAGGGACGCGGCCGAGCGGCCGGTCAGCGCCGCCGAAAGCAGCGCCGCGTCCGGCTCGTGCTTCGCGTACGCCTGGGGGAAACCGCTGCGCTGCACCTTCTGCGCCGCCACGGTCAGCGGGAGCCGCGAATAGCCCGGGACCTTCGCGAGACCTTCGTAGAACCTCCCCGAGGAGTACACCGGGTCCATGATCTGCTCCGGCGTGCCCCAGCCCATGGACGGGCGCTGCTGGAAGAGACCGAGCGAATCCCGGTCGCCGTGCCGGATGTTGCGCAGCGCGGACTCCTGGAGCGCCGTGGCCAGGGCGATCGTGACCGCGCGCTCCGGCATCCGGCGGGTGGTGCCCACGGCGGAGATGGTGGCGGCGTTCGACGCCTGCTCGGGCGAGAACACGTAGGTGTTCTCGCCACTGCCCACCGTGCAGCCCGGAGCGCCCTTGGGGCCCGTGACGTGGTGCACGGCGAGATAGCCGGCCAGGCCGAGAAGCACCGCGAACCCGGCCGTGAACCTGGCAAGGCGGCCGGTGCGGGAGCTGCGGGAGTGACGGATGGGCTCGGACACGGGGCCAACCGTACTGGAGGCCGGGTTAGGGTCGGCACATGGCTGACAATGCTCCCCTCGACCTCACGCTGGACGGTCCGGCGCTCACCGCCGCGCTCGTCGACTTCCCCTCCGTCAGCGGGACAGAGGAGCCGCTCGCCGACGCGATCGAGCAGGCCCTGCGCGCCCTGCCGCACCTCACCGTCGACCGGTACGGCAACAACGTCGTGGCCCGCACCCGGCTCGGCCGCGCGGAGCGCGTGATCCTCGCCGGTCACATCGACACCGTCCCGATCGCGGACAACGTGCCCTCGCGCCTCGACGAGAACGGCATCCTGTGGGGCTGCGGCACGACCGACATGAAGTCGGGCGTCGCCGTCCAGCTCCGGATCGCCGCCACCGTCCCCGAGCCCAACCGCGACCTCACCTTCGTCTTCTACGACAACGAGGAGGTCGCCGCCCACCTCAACGGCCTCGGGAAGGTCGCCGAGGCGCACCCCGACTGGCTGGAGGGTGATTTCGCGATCCTCCTGGAGGGCTCGAACGCCGAGGTCGAGGGCGGCTGCCAGGGCACCCTGCGGGTCTTCCTGCGCACGGAGGGCGAGCGTGCCCACTCCGCCCGCTCCTGGATGGGCTCCAACGCCATCCACGCGGCGGCCCCGATCCTGGCCCGCCTCGCCGCCTACGAGCCCCGCAAGCCGGTCATCGACGGCCTGGAGTACCACGAGGGCCTCAACGCGGTACGGATCGAGGGCGGCGTCGCCAACAACGTCATCCCCGACGCCTGCACCGTCGTCGTCAACTACCGCTACGCCCCCGACCTCACCCAGGCCGAGGCCGAGGCGCACGTCCGCGAGGTCTTCGCGGACTGCGGGGTCGCGGAGTTCGTGGTCGACGACCACAGCGGCGGCGCGCTGCCCGGCCTCTCGCACCCGGCCGCGGCCGAGTTCATGAAGGCGGTCGGCGGCACCGCGCTGCCCAAGTTCGGCTGGACCGACGTGGCCCGCTTCAGCGCGCTCGGCGTCCCCGCGGTCAACTACGGCCCCGGTGACCCGATCTACGCCCACAAGGTCGACGAGCACGTCGTCGTGGACCGGATCGTCCAGTGCGAGGACCGCCTCCGCGACTGGCTCACCGACTGACAGACGTAATTTCGCCTTTTGTCACGTCTGTGGACCTACCCTGTCCGGACCAGAAGATCAGTGGATCGGTGGAGGGAGCAGGCCATGGGTATCCCCGAGGGAGCGCAGAAGCCGGAGGAGCAGCGGCTCGGACCGGTGCTCAGGCGCCGCGATCAGGTCCAGCCGGGCACCACGGATCAGCGTCTGCTGGACACCGAAGGCGACTCGGAGTGGGTGCACACCGACCCCTGGCGGGTCATGCGCATCCAGTCCGAGTTCGTCGAGGGCTTCGGCGCGCTCGCCGAACTGCCGAGCGCGATCAGCGTCTTCGGTTCGGCTCGTACGAAGCCGGACTCGCCCGAGTACGAGGCCGGTGTGCGGCTCGGCCGCGCGCTGGTCGAGGCGGGCTTCGCGGTGATCACGGGCGGCGGTCCGGGCGCCATGGAGGCGGCGAACAAGGGCGCACGGGAGGCCAAGGGCATCTCGGTGGGCCTGGGCATCGAGCTCCCCTTCGAGCAGGGGCTCAACCCGCACGTCGACATCGGCGTGAACTTCCGCTACTTCTTCGTCCGCAAGACGATGTTCGTGAAGTACGCGCAGGGCTTCGTGGTCCTCCCGGGCGGCCTCGGCACCCTGGACGAGCTCTTCGAGGCGCTCACCCTGGTCCAGACGCGCAAGGTGACCCGCTTCCCGATCGTGCTCTTCGGTACCGAGTACTGGAAGGGCCTCGTCGACTGGCTCCGTGACTCGGTCGTCGCGGGCGGCAAGGCATCGGAGCGGGATCTGCTGCTGTTCCACGTGACGGACGACGTGGACGAGGCCGTCGCCCTCGTGTCGAAGGAGACGGGCCGCTAGGGCCTCTCGTACGGATCCTGCCGGGCTCGCGTGCCCTGGTGCCTGATCCGGCCCGATCCGAACGAAAGACCCGGGGCGCCCTGCGCGGGGCGCCCCGGGCGCCCCGCGCCTACGCCAGCCCGCGCCGGGCCACGGCGGGCGGACGGTGCCCCGCGATGGTCGCCACCATGTCCAGGACCTGCCGCGTCTCGGCGACCTCGTGCACCCGGTAGACCTGCGCACCCAGCCACGCGGACACCGCCGTCGTCGCCAACGTGCCGAGCACCCGCTCCTTCACCGGCCGGTCCAGCGTCTCCCCCACGAAGTCCTTGTTGGACAGCGAGACGAGCACCGGCCAGCCCGTCTCCGTCATCTCGCCGAGCCGCCGGGTCGCCTCCAGGCTGTGGCGGGTGTTCTTCCCGAAGTCGTGACCGGGGTCGATCATGATCCCGTCGCGCCGGACGCCCAGCTCGACCGCCCGCTCCGCCAGCCCCACGGTCACCCGCAGGATGTCGGCCATCACGTCCTCGTACGCGATCCGGTGCGGCCGGGTCCGCGGCTCGGCGCCGCCCGCGTGGGTGCAGACGAGGCCGGCGCCGTACCGGGCGGCGACCTCCGCGAGCCGCGGGTCCACCCCGCCCCACGCGTCGTTGAGGACGTCCGCGCCGGCCTCGCAGACCGCCTCGCCGACATCGGCGCGCCAGGTGTCGACGCTGATGACGACGTCCGGATGCCGGCGCCGTACCTCGGCGACGAAGCCGACCGTGCGCCGCGCCTCCTCCTCCGCCGTGACCTCCTCGCCGGGGCCCGCCTTCACCCCGCCGATGTCGATGATGGCCGCGCCCTCGGCGACCGCCTGCTCCACGCGGGCGAGGGCCGGCTCGTCGCGGAAGGTGGCGCCCTGGTCGTAGAAGGAATCGGGGGTCCGGTTGACGATCGCCATGATCACCGGCTCGTGCGGCCCGAATTCACGCCGTCCCAAGCGCAGCATCCCTTATGTCCTCCCTCGCGTCCGTTCGCCTGCGACCCTAACTGTCGGTGGCGCATGGCACGATCGGCGGTGGGACGTTTTCCATTCCGGGGAGAGGCGCGCTGGTGTTCTGGTTCTTGCTGATCGCGATGGTCGTGGTCGTCGCGGCGGTCACCCTGGCGGTGGTCGGCGGAGGCGACAGCGAGGTGCTGCCCGAGGTGGCACCGGAGCAGCTGGTCGACCCCCTGCCGGAGACCCGGCCGGTCGACCGCGCCGACATCGAGGCGCTCCGGCTGCCGGTGACCACGCGGGGCTACCGCATGGCGGACGTGGACGACGTCCTGGGCCGCCTGGGCGCCGAGCTCGCCGAGCGGGACGCGCGGATCGCGGAGCTGCAGGCGGCGCTGGCCGGCGGGAACGGCGGGGCGGGCCCGTCGCTCTCGAAGGACGACGACCGGTGAGCGGCGGGGCGATCCCCGGCCCCGACGGCCGACTGCGCTGCCCCTGGGGTCTGTCGACCGAGGACTACGTGGCGTACCACGACGAGGAGTGGGGGCGCCCGGTCCACGGCGACGACGCGCTGTTCGAGCGGCTCTGCCTGGAGGCGTTCCAGTCGGGCCTTTCGTGGATCACGATCCTGCGCCGCCGTGAGGGATTCCGACGGGCCTTCGCCGACTTCGAGATCGCCTCGGTGGCGGAGTTCGGCGAGGCGGACCGCGACCGGCTCCTCGTGGACGAGGGCATCATCCGCAACCGGGCGAAGATCGACGCGACCCTGGCGAACGCGAAGACGCTGGCGACCTGGTCCTCCGGTGAGCTCGACGCCCTGATCTGGTCGTACGCCCCGGACCCTGCGTCCCGCCCCGCCCCGCTGACCTTCGCCGACGTGCCGGCCGTGACGGACGAGTCGACGGCCCTGTCCAAGGCGCTGAAGAAGCGCGGCCTGCGGTTCATCGGCCCGACGACGGCGTACGCGCTGATGCAGGCCTGCGGCCTCGTCGACGACCACCTGAAGGAGTGCGTGGCCCGGGGCGGCCGCTGACGCCGACCCGGGCCACGCCCGGTGTCACCGGCCCACGTACCGCGGCTTCTCCTTCGCCAGGAACGCCTGGACCGCGATCGTGTGGTCCTCCGACGCGCCCGCCGCCGTCTGGAGTTCGTCCTCCTTCTCCAGGGCCTCCGCGAGCGAGTGGTCCGCCCCGTACGCCAGCGACGCCTTCAGGGCCGCGTAGGCCACCGTCGGACCCTCGGCCAGGGTGCGGGCGACCTTGAGGGCCTCCTGCGCGAGGTCGGCGGCCGGGACCAGCTTGTTCACGATGCCGAGCTCGTACGCCTCCTGGGCGCTGATCGAGCGCGGGAAGAGCAGCAGGTCGGAGGCGCGGCTCGCACCGATCAGCCGGGGCAGCGTCCACGACATCCCGGAGTCGGCCGTGAGCGCGACACCCGCGAAGGAGGTGTTGAACGCGGCGGTGTCGGCGACGACCCGGTAGTCCGCGGCCAGCGCGAAGCCGAAGCCGGCTCCGGCCGCGACCCCGTTGACGCCCGCGACCACGGGCTTCTTCATGCCCGTGAGCGCCTTGACGATCGGGTTGTAGTGGTCCCGGACGGTGTTCATGGTGTGCTGCGACCCGGACTCCTTGTCCGACAGCAGCAGACCCACGTGCTCCTTGAGGTCCTGACCCACGCAGAACGCCCGGTCCCCCGCCGCCGTCAGCAGCACGGCCCGTACGGCGGTGTCCGCCGCGGCCGCCTCCGCCGCGTCCCGCAGGGCGACCTTCGCCTCGACGTTCATCGCGTTCATGGCCTCGGGCCGGTTGAGCGTGATCGTGGCGAGTCCGTCGCTCACTTCGTACAGAACGGTGTCGGCCATCGGGGCTTCCCTTCGCGTCTCTTGCGTCCTGACCCTCACCCGGACTTCGTCCGGGGCGACCCCCAGGATGACGGAGATCACGCACCCCGCACATGTGAGCTGCGTCAAAGCCCGACGGTGAACGAGCGGCGAGGTGGCGGCGAAGTATCGCAGGCTGATCGCCGAAAAGGGCGGTTTTGCGGAAGCGCGTTGCACAAGCGATGCAACCCGATGTTGGTCATCGGGTCCTGTGATGCGGGATAATGACCTGGAAGCAATGTGTTCGATGCCGGTGACGTGTGCTCCCGATCAGGGGCCGTCGGCTGACGAAGAGCTGGTTTCAGGAAGGGGAACAAGCATGGCGGCCATGAAGCCGCGGACGGGCGACGGCCCGCTCGAGGTGACCAAGGAGGGGCGGGGCATTGTCATGCGCGTTCCGCTCGAAGGCGGCGGTCGGCTTGTCGTCGAGCTGACCCCGGACGAGGCCGAAGCACTCGGCGACGCCCTGAAGCAGGTAGTCGGCTGACGCGACAAGCCAGGATTGTCCACTCCTGCCCCGGCACGGTACCCACCGCGCCGGGGCAGGGGTGTGTCAGGGGTGGGCGCGGCTCCCGCGGCCCCGAGGCCTCAGCCCCGTCGCACCGCACACAGCAGGCCGTCGCCCACCGGCAGCAGGGAGGGCAGCAGCTCCTGGCTCTCGCGGACCGTGCGCAGCAGCTCGCGCACCCGCAGCACCTCGGCGGGCTGGGCCGCCGAGTCGACCGTCCGGCCGTCCGCGAAGACGCCCTCGAAGCAGACCAGACCCCCCGGTCGCAGCAGGCGCAACGATTCAGCGAGGTAGTCCAGGCACTCCAGCCGGTCGCCGTCGCAGAAGACGAGGTCGTATCCGCCGTCCGCGAGCCGCGGCAGCACGTCCAGCGCGCGACCCGGGATGAAACGCGCCCGGTTCCCGGCGAAGCCCGCCGCCCGGAAGGCCGTCTTCGCGAACTGCTGACGCTCCGGCTCCAGGTCCACCGTCGTCAGGACCCCGTCCGGCCGCATCCCGTGCAGCAGGTAGATCCCGGACACCCCCGTGCCCGTACCGATTTCGGCCACCGCTTTCGCGTCCGCCGTGGCCGCCAGCAGGCGCAGAGCGGCGCCGGTGCCCGGAGACACCGAGGGCAGCCCTGCCTCCCGGGCCCGGTCACGGGCCCAGCGCAGCGCTTCGTCCTCGGCGACAAAGGCGTCGGCGAACGCCCAGCTCGTCTGCCGGTTGGCGGTAATGGCCCTCTCCTGTCCCCGTAGTTGGCGCAACGGTGACTGTATCCGCTGCACGCGGGAACCCGCAGATGGGACCGCGCGTTCTGAGAAGGCGGGACGCGATACGGAGCGCAGGCTCGGCCGGCCCCAAATTCGCGTAAAGATTCTTATCCGGAGCTAACGGGCGAGGTGGCTATGGTAGGGGCTCCACTGGACACCACCAGAGCCGATAGGGGAGGTGCGGCTGCGCCTGTGGATCGGGGAGGAGTGCTTCGGCGTCTTCTCAGGTCGGCAGGTGAGCCGAAATCCGTGACCGACACCGCTGACCGAATCCACACCGCCGACTCCGCTCCCACCACCGCGACCTTCGCATCGGATGCGGAATCGCAGGCGTGGACTCCGCCCACCTGGGAGGAGATCGTCAGCACGCACAGTGGCCGGGTCTATCGCCTCGCCTACCGGCTGACCGGCAACCAGCACGACGCCGAGGACCTCACGCAGGAGGTCTTCGTCCGCGTCTTCCGCTCGCTGTCGACGTACACGCCGGGCACCTTCGAGGGCTGGCTGCACCGCATCACCACCAACCTCTTCCTCGACATGGTCCGCCGCAAGCAGCGGATCCGTTTCGACGCGCTCGCCGACGACGCGGCCGAGCGGCTGCCCAGCCGCGAGCCCTCGCCGCAGCAGGCGTTCAACGACACCCACTTCGACGCCGACGTCCAGCAGGCTCTCGACACCCTCGCGCCCGAGTTCCGGGCCGCCGTCGTCCTCTGTGACATCGAAGGACTCTCGTACGAGGAGATCGCCGCGACGCTCGGCGTGAAGCTCGGCACGGTCCGCAGCCGTATCCACCGCGGGCGCTCCCACCTGCGCAAGGCGCTGAAGCACCGTTCCCCCGAGGCTCGGGCGGAGCGCGCGCTGGCCGCCGTCGGCTGGGAGGGCGGTACGGCGTGAACACACGTCCTGCCGGCCCGACCCCCGCGGAGCAGCACCTCGGGGACCGGCTCGCGGCGCTGGTCGACGGGGAGCTCGGCCACGACGCCCGCGAGCGGGTCCTCGCGCACCTCGCGACCTGTGCCAAATGCAAGGCGGAGGCCGACGCCCAGCGCACGCTGAAGAGCGTCTTCGCCTCCACCGCACCCCCTCCGCCCTCGGAGGGGCTCCTCGCCCGTCTCCAGGGGCTGCCCGGGGGCCCTGGTGATCCGGGGGGCGACGACCGTCGGGGACCCTTCGACGATCTCTTCGGCCTGGGCGGACCCGGTGGGTCCGGCGCGGCCGGCGGGGTGAAGTCCGACGGCTTCGCCACGGCCGTCGTCTCCCCGCACTCCGGTTTCCGTATCCACGCGGTCGGCGGCCGTCCCGACCAGGACCGTTCGCCCTGGCGCGGGCGACGCTTCGGCATCGCGGCGGCCAGCGCGGTCTCGTTCGCCGCGATCGCGCTCGGCGGGGCCCTTCCGCTGGAGTCCTCGGTGAACGTCGGCGCGCGCGGCGAGGGCACGGGCAACACCGTGACCCCGCTGCGGGCCGCCGCCTCGGGCGGCGGCACCGGCTCGAACCCGGGCACCGGCTCGGGTACGAACGTGGGCGCGACCACGGGTCGCGGCGGGCGCTCGGGAGAGAGGTCTGTCACGGCCTCCTCGACCGGGCCCGTCGGCACGCCGCTGTCGGCGCCCGGTGTCGTGGCGCCCGGACCCCTGGTGCCCGGTGAGGCGACCCCCGCGGTGGCCGGCCGGCTCCAGGACCAGGCTCCGCCGTCGCTGCTGGCCCTCTCGCCGTTCATACGGCCGACGGGACCGGCGCTGCACCTGGCGTTCACGTCCGGGCTCAACACGCTCGGCGCCCCGACCGCCACCGCGGCCCCGACCACGTCGACGGCCTCCGGCTCGTCGACGATCCCGCTCACCTCCCAACGCTGACCCGGGACCTGGTTGAATCCAGGTCACGAGTGCCCGACGCAGTCGGGCGCGGACAGGCCAGCTGTTGCGGGGAGAGCATGAACGACGGGAAGCCCACCGGCCAGAAGCCGAAGTGGTGGAGCCGGCCCACGACGCCGTCGGCCGGGGGTCACCCCGGACGGGGGCAGGCCGAGATATCGGAGCCGCCGGCCACGGACGAGGGAGACTTCACGCTCGCCGCACCCGCGGCCACGGACGGCCCCGCGGTCTCCGAGCCACCCGCCGACGCGGCACCCGCGGACCAGGGCGCGTCCCTGGGGCAGGTCCAGGACCAGGCCGACGTCTCGGGCCAGGACCGGGACCAGGCCGACGTCTCGACCCAGGACCGGCTCCGGAAGCCGGACCAGGACCAGGTCACGATCCCGAACCGGGATCACGGCGCGATCCCGAACCAGGACCAGGTCGCGCTTCCGAACCAGGACCACGTCGTCCCGGACCAGGACCACGGCCTGATCCCGGACCATGACCAGGGCCCGGTTCCGGCTCATGTCTCCGGCGAGGTCCATGCCCAGGCCCCGGCTCACGATGCCGTGCCGCCCCTCGCCACGGTTCCGGGCTCCGGGGCGGACACGGCTCCCGGGCCCGTCGCCGCGCCGCAGCCGCTTCACGAGCCCGACGAGTACCGGACCCCGCCCTACGGCGGGCCCGGCCCCTGGGCGCCCGCCCCGCCGGTGCAGCACCCGGTGACGACTCCGGCCCACGGGGTCGCCGTACCTCCGCAGCCCGCACCCCCGCAGGCCGCGCCCGCGGCGCCCCACCCGGCGCCCGCACCGCAGCCGATGCCGCAGCATGCCGCGCCACAGCCCCACCCCCAGCCTCAGCAGCCCGCGCAGTGGGTGCAGTACGACCCCTGGGGCGCCCCAGGGGCCGCCGCTGGCACCCCGCTCTCCCCGCTGACCATCGGCGCGGAGCCGCCCGTCAAGCGGCGCCGCTCCCGGCGCGGACTCGCGCTCACGGGCGCGCTGGTCTTCGCGATGATCACGGGCGTGCTCGGCGGCGCGGTCGGTGCCTACGTCGAGCGCCACGGGGGCATCAGCACGATCGAGCTGCCCCAGGCCGACGTCGAGGACTCCGGACGCGCCCCCGACAGCGTCGCCGGTATCGCCGCCAGTGCCCTGCCCAGCGTGGTCACCCTCCACGTCAGCGGCGGCGGCGCCTCGGGCACCGGCACCGGCTTCGTCCTGGACACCCAGGGCCACATCCTGACCAACAACCACGTGGTCGACGCGGCCTCCTCCTCCGGGGACATCTCGGTCACCTTCAGCAGCGGTGAGACCGCGAGCGCCAAGCTGGTCGGCAAGGACAGCGGCTACGACCTCGCCGTCGTGAAGGTCACCGGCGTGTCGGGGCTCAAGCCCCTGCCGCTGGGCAACTCCGACAACGTGCGGGTCGGCGACCCCGTCGTGGCCATCGGCGCCCCCTTCGACCTCCAGAACACCGTCACCTCCGGCATCATCAGCGCCAAGGAGCGGCCCATCACGGCCGGCGGCGAGAAGGGCGACGGCAGCGACGTCAGCTATGTCGACGCGCTCCAGACCGACGCGCCGATAAACCCCGGCAATTCGGGCGGTCCGCTGGTCGACTCGAAGGCCCGGGTCATCGGCATCAACAGCGCCATCCGCGCCGCCGGTGGCGGCGAAGGCGGCGAGAGCGGCGGCCAGTCCGGCTCCATCGGCCTGGGCTTCGCCATCCCGATCAACCAGGGCAAGCGGGTCGCCGAGGAGCTGATCAACACCGGCAAGGCCACCCACCCCGTGATCGGTGTGAGCCTCGACATGCAGTTCAACGGCGACGGCGCGCGCGTGGGGGAGAAGGGCAAGGACGGCTCGGCCTCCGTCACCCCCGGCGGCCCGGCCGCCAAGGCGGGCGTCCGTCCCGGCGACGTGATCACCAAGGTCGACGGCCAGCGGGTGCACAGCGGCGAGGAGCTGATCGTCAAGATCCGCGCCCACCGCCCGGGGGACCGGCTGGAGCTGACGCTGACGCGCGGTGGCAAGGAGCAGACCAAGACGTTGACGCTCGGTTCCTCGCAAGGCGACTGAGCGCCATGTGGGAGACACCGCAAGGTACCCGCCCGGCGGTTTCGGCGGGTACCGTGGAGCGGGCCCCGGACCCCGTGTAAGGAGCAGCAAGGTGTTCAACGACCTAGGCATACTCGAGCTCGTGACGCTCGTGGTCCTCGCTGTGCTCGTTTTCGGCCCGGACAAGCTGCCGAAGGTCATCCAGGACGTCTCGCGCTTCGTCCGGAAGGTCCGGGACTTCTCGGAGAGCGCGAAGGCCGACATCCGCACCGAGCTGGGGCCCGAGTTCAAGGACTTCGAGTTCGAGGACCTCAACCCGAAGACGTTCCTGCGCAAGCAGCTCGACGGCAACGAGGACTTCAAGGAGCTGAAGGAGCTGCGCGGCAGCTTCGACCTCAAGAAGGAGATGAACGAGGTCGCCGACGCGGTGCACGGCCGCGAGACGGAGACCCCGTCGGTTCCGGCCGCCGTTGGGGGCACCTCCCGTGCCGAAGGCCACGGGGGAGGTTCACCGGACCTCCTCAAGAAGCAGGACAAGCCGGGCACGGGCGAGCGGCCGCCGTACGACTCCGACGCGACCTGACCACCTGGGCTGACACCACCGGACGCACACCGGTGGCTATCCTCCATCTGTTGTCCGCCGACGCGGGCACAACGGATCGAGGAGGCGGCCGAGATGGAGACGACGAGTCGGGTGGAGGGAGTGCCCGCTGCCCGGCGCACGGCCGAAGGCTTTCTGCGCGCGCCCTTCACCTGGTACGGACTTGACGAGGCGTTCACCGGGCCTCGCTGGCTGATGCAGGTCGGCACGGCGGCGGACGGGACCGTCCAGCACGGGTCGATGGGCCACGGGGACGAGCCGTCCATAAAGTCCGACGCGAGCGGGGTCGAGAAGGAGCGCTTCGCGGTCGTCGTGACGGTCGCCGCGAACCCGGTGAGGCGCTCTGCCGACGGTACGGGGGTCCTGGACGCCACCACGGTCGCCTCGGCCGCCTGGCTGGCCGGCTCGGGGCTTCTCGCGTACACCTGGCCGGCGCAGCTGGATCACACGCTGCGGGACGACTGGCTGGACCAGCAGACGGAGACGGCCTTCGAGCTCGCGGACGACCTGACGGGGCCGGAGTGGTCGACGCTCTCGCTGCCGGTGGACGGGGTTCCGGTGCCGTTCCACTACCGGGAGTCGGAGTTCGGGTGGGTGCTGGCCGGGTCCGCGGGTGAGGTGCACATCGGGGCGTACGGGCGCGGCATGAGCGCGTACGGGTTGGGTTTCTCGGGCGTCGAGGACCTCGACGCGTACGCGTAGACCCGAGGCGCGCAGGCACGACGAAAGGGGCACCCCGGACCGGGGTGCCCCTTTTCGCGTCGCGCGGCCGGCCGGAGGCCGGTGGGCGGGTTGTGCCCACCCTGCGGAACGGCGGCCCGCGACCGGGCCGCCGTGTTCTAGAACTTGTTGCGCGGGGTGATGCCCAGGCTCATGCCCGACAGGCCCCTGGCGCGGCCGCCGAGCTTGCCGGCGATGGCGCGGAGGGCCGAGCCCGCGGGGGAGTCCGGGTCGGTCAGGACGACCGGCTTGCCCTCGTCGCCGCCCTCGCGCAGGCGGACGTCGATCGGGATGGACCCGAGGACCGGGACCGTCGCGCCCGTGGTCCTCGTCAGGCCGTCCGCGACCCTCTGGCCACCGCCCGTGCCGAAGACGTCGACCATCTCGTCGCAGTGAGGGCACGGCAGGCCCGACATGTTCTCGACGACGCCGACGATCTTCTGATGGGTCTGGACGGCGATCGAGCCGGCGCGCTCGGCGACCTCGGCCGCCGCCTGCTGCGGGGTCGTGACGACCAGGATCTCGGCGTTCGGCACCAGCTGTGCCACCGAGATCGCGATGTCGCCGGTGCCCGGGGGCAGGTCGAGCAGCAGGACGTCCAGGTCGCCCCAGTACACGTCCGCGAGGAACTGCTGGAGCGCGCGGTGGAGCATCGGGCCGCGCCACACGACCGGGGCGTTGCCCGGGGTGAACATGCCGATGGAGATGACCTTCACGCCGTTCGCGGACGGCGGCATGATCATGTTCTCGACCTGGGTCGGACGGCCGTCCGCGCCCAGCATCCGGGGCACCGAGTGTCCGTAGATGTCGGCGTCGACGACACCGACCTTCAGCCCGTCCGCGGCCATCGCCGCGGCGAGGTTCACGGTCACCGAGGACTTGCCGACGCCGCCCTTGCCGGAGGCGACCGCGTACACGCGGGTCAGCGAGCCGGGCTTGGCGAATGGGACCTCACGCTCGGCCGTCGTGCCGCGCAGCGCCGCCGCCAGCTCCTTGCGCTGTTCGTCGCTCATCACGTCGAGCGTCACGTCGACGCCGGAGACGCCCTCGACCCGGGAGACCGCGTCGGTGACGCGCTGGGTGATCGTGTCGCGCATCGGGCAGCCGGAGACGGTGAGATAGACCGTGACGGCGACCCTGCCGTCGGATCCGATCTCCACCGATTTG
This sequence comes from Streptomyces sp. NPDC056527, assembly GCF_042794475.1. Lineage (NCBI taxonomy): Bacteria > Bacillati > Actinomycetota > Actinomycetes > Kitasatosporales > Streptomycetaceae > Streptomyces > Streptomyces sp. NPDC056527. The sequence goes on along the minus strand of NZ_JBHTTQ010000035.1, from coordinate 52,358 downwards.
ACCATGCCGAGCTCGGTGATCGGTTTGTTGATCTCGGGGTCGTTCACCGTCGCCAGTGCTTCACGCACCGCGTCTTCCGTAGCCATATGGAGATGGTACGGCGCGGACCACCGGCGCCGGAAAGTCTCTCAGCGGTCGGGTACGTCACTTCCGCGATCGCCGGCGGGGGGGAATAGATCGCGAGGACCCCGGTGGCCGTCGCTCCGCTCCTCCATCTCCTTGATCAGATCCTGGAGCTCCGAGCGGATCCAGTCGCGGGTCGCCACCTCTCCCAGACCCATCCGCAGCGCCGCGATCTCCCGGGTCAGGTACTCGGTGTCGGCGATGGACCGCTCGTTCTGCTTGCGGTCCTGTTCGAGATTGACCCGGTCCCGGTCGTCCTGGCGGTTCTGGGCGAGCAGGATCAGCGGGGCCGCGTACGAGGCCTGGAGCGACAGGGCGAGCGTCAGGAAGATGAACGGGTACTCGTCGAACTTCAGTGACGACGGCGCGAAGATGTTCCACAGCACCCAGACGATGATGGTGATCGTCATCCAGACGATGAAGCGTCCCGTCCCCAGAAAGCGCGCGATCCGCTCGGAGATCCGGCCGAAGGCCTCCGGGTCGTACTCCGGCAGCAGCCTGGCCCGCCGCTCGCGCGGGAGGTCGAGCCGGATCCGCGGCATGGAGCGCTCGCGCTCCCTCTCCTGCGCACGCTCAGCCCCCATGCGCGGCCTCCTCGCCGTGGAACTCCGTCTCCCGCCAGTCCTCCGGCAGCAGATGGTCGAGTACGTCGTCGACGGTGACCGCGCCGAGCAGCGACCCGCTCTCGTCCACCACCGGCGCCGCGACCATGTTGTACGCGGCGAGATAGCTGGCGACGCCGGGCAGCGGGGTGTCCGGGGACAGCGGCGGCAGATCGCTGTCGGCCAGCGAGCTGACCAGCGTGAACGGCGGGTCGCGCAGCAGCCGCTGGAAGTGCACCGTGCCCAGGTACTTGCCCGTCGGGGTCTCGTCCGGCGGCCGGCAGACGTACACCTGCGCCGCGAGCGCCGGGGACAGGTCCTGCTGGCGTACGCGCGCCAGGGCGTCCGCGACCGTGGCGTCGGGGCGCAGCACGATCGGCTCGGTCGTCATCAGGCCGCCCGCGGTCCGCTCCTCGTACGACATCAGCCGGCGCACGTCGGCGGCGTCGTCGGGCCGCATCAGGGTGAGCAGCCGTTCCTTGTCCTCCTCCGGCAGTTCGGAGAGCAGGTCGGCGGCGTCGTCCGGGTCCATCGCCTCCAGGACGTCGGCGGCCCTCTCCTCCTTCAGCTTGCCCAGGATCTCGATCTGGTCGTCCTCCGGCAGCTCCTCCAGGACGTCGGCGAGCCGGTCGTCGTCGAGGGCGGCGGCGACCTCGGCCCGCCGCTTGGGGGAGAGGTGGTGCAGCACGTTGGCCAGGTCGGCGGGGCGCAGCCGCTCGAAGGTGGCGACCAGGTTCTCGGCGCCCTGGCCCTCCTCCTCCAGCGAGAAGCCGGTGACGGCCGACCACTCCACGGTCAGGGTCTCGCCCTTGCGGCGCAGCGCGCCCGGCTTGCCGCGCCGTACGAAGACCTTGTCGATCTCCCAGTCGCGGCGGGCCGGCAGCTGCTGGATGGCCACGTCCAGGACGGTGACCTCCTCGTCCGTCTCCACGAGCCGCACCCGGCGGTCGAGGAGCTCCCCGAGGACGAGCCGTTCGGTGGGGCGCTGCTCGAAGCGGCGCATGTTGACCACGCCCGTGGTGATGACCTGGCCGGACTCGACGCCGGTGATACGGGTCATCGGGACGAAGACGCGGCGGCGGCTGAGGACCTCGACGACCATGCCGAGCAGCCGGGGCGGCCGGCGGCCGCCCACCCGGAGCATGGCGACGAGGTCGCTGACCCGGCCGACCTGGTCACCGTTGGGGTCGAACACGGGGACGCCGGCGATGTGCGAGACGAAGACCCGGGGGGCGCCTGCCACCATGCCACGCGCCTCCTCGATGTCGCACGATTCGGGTCATTGCCGAGATATGCCGGGTTCAGGCTAGCCCGTGCCCTTCCGTGGCGCCCCGGCAGAGCGCCCGTACGGCTGCCTGCGGGGACGACGCGCCGCCCGGGTACGCTGCGGTCTGCCGTCCCCCCCACCGACGACATTCGAGAGGCAGCGCAGGTGACCGCACTCCCCACTGCATCGCGCATCCGCCGGGCCGTCCTGCCCGTGGCGCTCTGCGCCGGGCTCGTGGCGGGTCTGACCGCCTGCGCATCGGACCCGGACGAGGGGACGAACGGGGTCGGGAAGCTGGAGGCGACCGTCATCGAGCAGAAGGCCCAGTCCGCGGCCGATGCGGCGAAGGCGGTACGGCTGGCCGGGACCCTGGTCAGCAAGGGCGGCACGTACAAGCTGAACATGCGGCTCAAGCAGGACGGCGCGAGCGGTTCGGTGACGACGAAGAACAGCACGTTCGAGCTGCTGCGGATCGGCGAGGCGCTCTATCTGAAGGCCGACGCGGGGTTCTGGGCGCACGACGAGGGGGCGTCCGACGGCAAGGCGAACGGTGGCTCGGCCTCCGGCGGCGCGGAGCCCGAGGCGCCGACCGAGTCGGACAGCGAGGCCGCCGACAAGCTCGACGACAAGTACGTGAAGGTGCCGCAGGACGACCCCTCGTACAAGCAGCTGCGCGGCTTCACCGACATGGACCTGCTGCTCGACGGGCTCATCGGGCTGCACGGCGACGTCGTCAAGGGCGACCGCGACAAGATCGGCGGCATCCGCACGGTCAAGGTCAAGGGCGGCGAGGACGGCGAGGGCGGCACGCTGGACGTCGCCCTGGAGGGGACTCCGTTCCCGCTCCAGTTCGCGCGCGGTGGTGGTGCGGGGGTGGTGGTGCTGTCCGAGTGGGACAAGGACTTCCCGCTGGAAGAGCCGTCGAAGGACCAGACCCTGGACTACGGCAAGCAGTTGCCCCGTACGTGAGGCGCCGCGTCGGGCCGGCGCCCGCGTGGTTGAGGTACCGCGTCGGCCGGCGCCCGCGTGGGTGAGGCCCACGTCGGGGCAGCGCCCGCGCGCGTGAGGGCCCCGCGTCGGGTGTCAGCGCTTGCGGCGCTTCAGGAGCAGGCGGGGCAGCGCGGCCGGTACCGGGCGCCTCGTCGTGGCGTCCGACGGCTGCGGGACCGCCGCCAGGGACCCGTCCGGCAGCTCGGTCGTCGAGTCCCGCGGAGTGAGCCGCAGCACCCGGCACTCCCGCGCCCACCGGTCCGGCATCGCCTCGCCGTCCGTCGCGTTCAGGCGCTTGCCCTTCAGCTCGGCGACCGCGGCGTCCCACTCCTCCGTACCCGGAGCCAGTTCGCTCACCGCGGCCGTCCAGGCGACGATCCGGCCGCCCTTGTCCTTGCTGCGGACCGTGACCTCGGCCGTCGCGCCGTCGACGAGGCCGGGGAGCGGCTGCTCGCCCGGGCCGTCGCCCACGACGTGCGCCGCGCCCTCGTGCCAGACGTGCCACAGCGCCCGGGCCGCGGGGGCGTCGCCCCGGACCCAGATGAGGCCGGACTTCTTGGTGGCCTCCTCGACGAGGGCGAGGCCCAGCAGCGTGTCTGTCATGCCCCGCAGCCTATCCAGTGCCGAACGGTGCGCCGCCTAGAGCCAGCCGTTGCGCTTGAGGGTGCGGTGGATGGCGAAGCAGGCCGTGGCGATGCCGACGAGCACCATCGGGTAGCCGTACTTCCACTCCAGCTCCGGCATGTGGTCGAAGTTCATGCCGTACACCCCGCAGACCGCCGTCGGGACGGCGATGATGGCCGCCCAGGAGGTGATCTTGCGCATGTCCTCGTTCTGCGTGACGGTCGCCTGGGCCAGGTTGGCCTGGAGGATCGAGTTGAGGAGTTCGTCGAAGCCGACGACCTGCTCCTGTACGCGCGCGAGGTGGTCGGCGACGTCGCGGAAGTACTTCTGGATGTCCGGGTCGACCAGCCGCATCGGGCGCTCGGACAGCAGCTGCATCGGGCGCAGCAGCGGGGTGACGGCCCGCTTGAACTCCAGTACCTCGCGCTTGAGCTGGTAGATCCGGCCGGTGTCGGTGCCGCGCGTGGAGCCCTTGGCGGGCGGGGAGAAGACGTCGATCTCGATCTGGTCGATGTCGAGCTCGACCGCGTCGGCGACCGCGATGTAGCCGTCGACGACATGGTCGGCGATGGCGTGCAGGACGGCGGAGGGGCCCTTGGCGAGCAGTTCGGGCTCGCCCTGGAGGCGGTGGCGCAGGTTGCGCAGTGAACCCTGGCCGCCGTGCCGGACGGTGATGACGAAGTCGGGGCCGGTGAAGCACATCACCTCGCCGGTCTCGACGACCTCGCTGGTGGCGGTGAGCTCGGCGTGCTCGACGTAGTGGATCGTCTTGAAGACGGTGAAGAGGGTGTCGTCGTACCGCTCCAGCTTGGGCCGCTGGTGGGCGTGGACGGCGTCCTCGACGGCGAGCGGGTGGAGCCCGAACTCGGCGGCGATACCGGCGAATTCGGACTCGGTCGGCTCGTGCAGACCGATCCATGCGAAGCCGCCGCTCTCCCGCACCTGGCGCATGGCGCCGCGGGGCGTCAGGCAGGCGCGGTCGTCGATGCGACGGCCGTCGCGGTAGACGGCGCAGTCGACGACGGCGCTGGAGGCGGAGGGGTCGCGGGTGGCGTCGTAGTTGGCGTAGGGGGAGGCGAGGGTGGAGCCGCCCTTGCGCAGCGAGGGGCGCAGGGAGGGGCGGACCGCGGCACGGAGGTCACGGATCATCGACATTTGGCATGCTCCTTCACGGAGAAGCCGTCGGCGAGGCGTGGCACAGCCCGGAATGGGGACGTGGAGCTACGTCGTCCACAAAGCGGGCGGCACCGCGGGATCGCGGTGACGGCGTTCGCTACAGACAGGCAAAGGCGAAGTGCTCTTCCGTCGTGCGAGATGCCGGATGACGGGGCGGACCGGGGTGCGGAAGGCCTCAGATCACCGGGAGGAACGCACCGGGCTCGGGTGCGGGGCGGAAGAGCGGTTGGTACTGCCCGATCGACTTCGATCCACGCAGCCCCACCTCCTCCAGCCGGTCCCCCATGGGGGATGACGAGTAGTCGGGAGTCCCGACCAGCGGCCAAGACTATCAGCCGACAGAGGGTCAATCCCTTCCTTTGCCCGTTCCGTACGCGCTTTATGCTCGCGTCATGGGAGAAGTTCTTGCTCTGGTCGAGGCCCGGCTACGTACGGCGCTCGGTGAACCGGACGCGCGGGCCGCGGTGACGTTCCTCGGTACGGATCGGATCGAGGTGCTCCGCTTCGTCGACGGCGATGTCGTGCGGTACGCCACCCTCGGTATGTCCGCGCACCCGATGACCGATCCGACGTCCGCGCTCGCCGACCCCGTGAAGGGCCCGCGCGCGGAGTTGGTGCTGTCGGTACGGGGCGGGCTCGCCGACACCGACAAGGTGCTGCGCCCGCTCGCCGTCCTCGCCTCGACCCCGCAGGTCGAGGGCGTGGTGGTGGCCGCCGGCGCCTCGCTCGACGTGGGTGAACCCCTGTGGCCGGGGGCCCCGTTCAGCTCGGTCCTCGTCGCGGAGCCGGGTGGTCTGGTGGAGGACCTGGAGCTCGACGAACCGATGGAACCGGTGCGGTTCCTGCCGCTGCTGCCGATGACGTCCAACGAGGCGGCGTGGAAGCGGGTCCACGGCGCGGAGGCGCTCCAGGAGCGCTGGCTGACGAACGGCACGGATCTGCGGGACCCGCTGCGCAGGTCCGTGTCGTTGGACTGAGGGCGCGCCGCCCTCGCGTGGGTGCGTCGGTGGGTGAGGCGTACACGGAACGGGCCGGTCGAGTCGATGTGTGTCTACGGCATCTATTACTGGGGGTGAACTGGTCGGTCCGGACGGGTGATCGTCCTTGACGTGGACGCGGTGGGGTAGGACCGTTGGGCTCTATGAGGGGCGAACCCAGTTGCCCGAAGTGTGGTGGCCGGGTCAGGGCGCCCGGTCTTTTTGCCGACTCGTGGCAGTGCGACGTGCACGGCTCGGTGCACCCGCTGCAACCCGTGATCCCGCCCAGCGTCGAGGCCCTCGGTGTCGTGGTGCACCGGACCCAGGTGCCCGTGTGGATGCCGTGGCCCCTGCCCGTCGGATGGCTCTTCACCGGGGTCGCCTACGCCGGCGACGACCGCAGCGGAGGGCGCGCTACGGCCGTCGCCTGTTCCGGTCCCGGGCCGCTCGGCGGGATCGGTGAGCTGCTGCTCGTCGCGGAGGAGCTCGGCGTCGGACTCGGTGCGCGGTACGCCGGGATCGACGGACCCGACCCCGGTCCTCACATGGCCATCGAGAAGGCCGCCCAGACGAAGGTGCTCGCGGCCGGCCGCCCGACGCCGCTCTGGCACGTGAACGGAGCGCCGCAGGACCGCGCCGTGTTCGCGGGGGAGGCGCGCGGGCTGTGGCTCTGGGCGATCGTGTGGCCCGAGCAGTCCGGACTGCTGATGTACGACGAGCTGGTGCTGACGGATCTGCGGGACGCGGGCGCGGAGGTCGAACTGCTGCCGTGCGGGGCGCTGACGCCGCGTTTGCTGACGTAGAGGGCCCGCCGGGCCCGGGCCTGCGGGCGGGACGCCGCGGGGGCGGGGGTGTTCGATTCCCCCGTTATGCTGGAGCGTCCCCTTCGTCCGCCCCGAGCCCTGGAGTACCGCGTCGTGCGCATCGATCTGCACACCCACTCCACCGCCTCGGACGGTACGGACACCCCGGCCGAGCTGGTCCGCAACGCGGCGGCCGCCGGACTCGACGTCGTCGCCCTCACCGACCACGACACGACGCGTGGGTACGCCGAGGCGATCGCCGCGCTTCCCGCGGGGCTGACCCTCGTCACCGGAGCCGAACTGTCCTGCCGGGTCGACGGGGTCGGGCTGCACATGCTCGCCTACCTCTTCGACCCCGAGGAGCCCGAGCTGGCCGCCGAGCGCGAGCTGGTCAGGGACGACCGGGTGCCGCGCGCCCGCGCGATGGTCGGCAAGCTCCGGGAGCTCGGCGTCCCGGTCTCCTGGGAGCAGGTCGCCCGGATCGCGGGGGACGGCTCGGTGGGCCGCCCGCACGTCGCGGAGGCGCTCGTCGAGCTCGGCGTCGTACCCGACGTGTCCGGAGCGTTCACGCCGGAGTGGCTGGCGGACGGCGGACGGGCGTACGTGGAGAAGCACGAGCTCGACCCGTTCGACGCGATCCGGCTCGTCAAGGCGGCCGGCGGCGTCACGGTCTTCGCGCACCCGCTCGCCGTCAAGCGCGGCGAGGTCGTGCCGGAGTCCGCGATCGCGCGGCTCGCGGAGGCCGGCCTCGACGGCATCGAGGTGGACCACATGGACCACGACGAGGCGACGCGGGCGCGGCTGCGGGGGCTGGCGAAGGAGCTCGGGCTGCTGACGACGGGCTCCAGCGACTACCACGGCAGCCGCAAGACGTGCCGCCTCGGGGACTTCACCACGGATCCCGAGATCTACGGCGAGATCACCCGCCGCGCCACGGGCGCCTTCCCGGTCCCGGGCACGGGCGGACCGGCGTAGTCCCTACCGGGACCACCAACCGGAGACCCCCACGCCGACCCTCCCGGGGCCTTGCCCCGGGAAGCCCTGCGTCCCCCGCGACCCGGCCCTGACGGAGCCCTCCGTCGAAACCCTCGTGGAACCCGACTGGGGCCGGAGCCCCTGAGGGAGCCGACTGGGACCACCTGAGGGAGCCGTTGTCGGAGCCTTTGCGGGACCCGACTCGGCCACCTGACGGAGCCGTCGTCGGCGCCCCTGCGGGGCCCGACTCGGCCCCGACGGAGACCTTCCGGAACCCTGCCGGATCCGACCCGGCCCCTGACGGAGCCTTCCTCGGACCCTGCGAGACCCGACTCGGTCACCTGACGGAGACCTTCCCGGAGCCCTGCGGAACCCCGGTCCGGGGCCCGGCGGTCCCGGCGGAGGCCTTCCGGCGGCGAGCCGCCCGGGGCGCTGGGCCGGTGGGTTCCTGACGGCCTCCGTATGGTCCGGCGTTCGTCCTCGGTGGTCGCCGGGCCGGTTCGGGCGGTCCCGTCGGGTGCCGTCCGGTGGTCTCCGGCCGGGGCCTCCCGCCGGTCCCGGCGAAGGCCCACTCCGGAGCGTCCGGGATGCCGCCCACGCTCTCCACACGCCGCCCGCCAAGGGCGCCGCGTCCCCACCCCTCGTACACCCCATATCGCAAGGCTCAACGTGTTCGACGTCGCCGTATTCGGCTCGCTCTTCCTGACCCTGTTCGTGATCATGGATCCCCCTGGGATCACCCCGATCTTCCTCGCCCTCACCTCCGGACGGCCCGCCAAGGTCCAACGGCGCATGGCCTGGCAGGCCGTCGCCGTGGCCTTCGGGGTCATCACCGTCTTCGGGATCCTCGGGCAGCAGATCCTCGACTATCTGCACGTGTCCGTCCCCGCGCTGATGATCGCGGGCGGTCTGCTCCTGCTGCTCATCGCGCTCGACCTGCTCACCGGCAAGACCGACGAGCCCAAGCAGACCAAGGACGTCAACGTCGCCCTCGTCCCCCTCGGGATGCCGCTGCTCGCCGGGCCCGGCGCGATCGTGTCCGTGATCCTCGCCGTGCAGCACGCCGACGGCGCCTCCGCCCAGGTCTCGGTCTGGGCCGCCATCGTGGCCATGCACGTCGTGCTCTGGCTGACCATGCGCTACTCGCTGGTGATCATCCGCGTCATCAAGGACGGCGGCGTCGTGCTCGTCACCCGGCTCGCCGGGATGATGCTGTCGGCCATCGCCGTCCAGCAGATCATCAACGGCGTCACCCAGGTCGTCCAGGGCTCCTAGGGAGCCTGGGACCCCCAGGACGCCACTGCGCCCCCGTACGGATTCCGGTTCACGGAGTCCATGCGGGGGCGCGGTGCGTCTGAGCGTTGCCTTGCTACGAGGCCGTGGTGTCGGCCGGGCGGATCCAGATGCGCTGGCCGATCGATGCGGCCTGCTGCACGATCCGGTTGACGGAGGCGGCGTCCACGACGGTCCGGTCGACGGGCGTGCCGTCGATGTCGTCCAGTCGCAGGATTTCGAAGCGCACAGGCTTCTCCCTTCGTCTGAGTTGATCCTCCTGCTGGAGAACTGCGATGCGAGTTACACCTGTCCAACGGGATGCAGCCTGCAAACATTCCCTACGCTAAGGAAAATTTTCGAATGACTAACTACTAAGCGGTAGGGGACGTTGGCCATGGAGCCGGGACCGGCGGAGAATGAGGCCCGTATGAACGACGCAGAGATACCTCAGACGGCGCCCGGCGACCCGGTCCACGACCTCGCCGCCCGCCTGGAGCGCACCAATGAGCTCCTCCAGCGGATGCTCGCCGAAGTGGCCAAGACCCCCTCGACGCATGCCATCTTCGTCGACGCGGGTTACGTCTATGCTGCGGCCGGGTTGCTGGTGGCGGGCACCGAGGACCGTCGCTCCTTCGACCTTGACGCCGAGGGACTGATCGAGGCCTTCATCGACAAGGCCCGCACGATCTTCGCGGACAGCCGGCTGCTGCGCGTCTACTGGTACGACGGCGCACGGCGCAGGATCCACACCCCCGAGCAGCAGTCGATCGCCGAGCTGCCCGACGTCAAGGTCCGCCTCGGCAACCTCAACGCCAACAACCAGCAGAAGGGCGTCGACTCCCTCATCCGCTCCGATCTGGAGTCCCTCGCCCGCCACCGCGCCATCAGCGACGCCGCCCTCGTCGGAGGCGACGAGGACCTCGTCTCGGCCGTCGAGGCGGCCCAGGGGTACGGGGCCCGCGTCCACCTCTGGGGCATCGAGGCCGCCGACGGCCGCAACCAGGCCGAGCCGCTGCTCTGGGAGGTCGACAGTCAGCGCACCTTCGACCTCGACTTCTGGCGCCCCTACGTCACCCGGCGCCCCGTCACCACGTACGAGAACGAGGGCGAGCCGCCGCCCTCGCGCGACGAGGTCCGCTTCGTCGGCGCCCAGATCGCCGCTACCTGGCTCGTCGAGCGAGGCCCCGACGCCCTGGCCGAGCTGCTGCCCGGGCATCCGTATCTCCCGGGACCGGTCGACCAGGACCTGCTCATCGAGGCGGAGAGGCTCCTCAGCCGCTCCCTGCGGGGACACGCGGCGCTGAGAAGGGCGCTGCGGGACGGGTTCTGGCAGCACATCCAGGCCCAGTTCTGACGGCCGGCCCGCCGGGGCGCTACGAGCAGCGTTCCCAGAACGCGGTCAGCCGGTCGGCCAGCTCCTGCGGGTGGGACACGTTGGGGGAGTGCCCCGCACCCGCGACCACCGTGTGATGCGCCCCGGTCCGCCGCGCCGCCTCCGCGAGGGCCGCCGTCGGCCAGACCATCTCCTCGTCCCCGTACGCGATGTGCAGCGGCACGGTCAGCTGCGCCAGTTGAGCCGTGCCGTCCCGGTCGCGCCTCAACAGCCGCCCCGTGGCGGACAGTTGGACGATCCGCGTACGCATCCAGCGGCGCCGCAGGAAGCTCACGATCTCCGGCGGGTCGGTCACGCCCGGCTCCTCGCCCCGGCTGTCCAGCCAGCGCGTCGCCAGCCAGACGCGCTCCTTGGGCAGCAGCGCGAGCGCCCCGCGCAGCACCCGGACGCGGACGCGCTGCGGCCGGGCCACCCGGCCGGGCCCCGACGAGAGCAGGGTCAGCGAGAGGAACGCCTCCGGTGCCACCGAGACCGCGGCCCTCGCCACCAGCCCGCCGAAGGAGTGGCCCAGAAGGTGCACGGGCCCTTCGCCGAGCGCGAGGGCCTGCGCCACGGCGTCGAGCGCCAGCGCACGCCGGCTGTACGCGCCCCGGTGCCGCGGTCCCGGGCTCTCGTGCTGGCCCCGGCCGTCGACCGCGACGGCACGGTAGCCGGCGTCGCTCAGCGGCCCGAGCAGCGCGAGGAAGTCCTCCTTGCTGCCGGTGTAGCCGGGCAGCAGCAGCACCGTTCCGCGGGCCTCGCCCTCGGGCACGGTGTCCAGGACGGCGAAGACGCCGCGGGCCGTCATCAGCCGGTAGGCACGGGTGCGCGGCGGCGGTGCCAGGGACCGGGGCTTGCTCATAGAGGGACTGTAACCGCTGTTCGAAAGGGGTCGGACAGCACGGCGGCCCGGCCCCTGAGCAGGGACCGGGCCGCCGAGTGCGGTGCGACGACGCGTCAGCTCTCGGGCTGCGCGGCCGCGGCCTTCTTCGTCGTGCGGCGGCGCGGGGCCTTGGGGGCCTCGGCCGTCTCGGTGGCCTCCGCCGGAGCGGCGGCCGCCTTCTTCACCGTGCGGCGGCGCGGCGCCGCCTTCGGCTCCGAGGCGTCGGGGGCCTCGGCGGCGACGGTCTTCTTCGTCGTACGGCGACGGGGAGCCTTGGGAGCCTCCTCGACGACCGGGGCGGCCTCGACGACCGGGGCGGCCTCGACGGCCACGGGGGCCGTCTCGACGACCGCGGCGGCGGCCTTCTTCGTCGTACGGCGACGAGGCGCCTTCTTGGGCTCCTCGACCGTCTCGACCGGGGCGACGATGGCGACGGTCTCCACCGGTGCGGACGCCGCGAGGGCGGCGGCGGCCGTCTCCGGAGTCTGGAAGGACACGGTCTCGTCGGCCTTCACGATGCGCGTACGGCGACGGCGTGGAGCCTTGGGGGCCTCCTCGACCGCGGGAGCCTTGGCGGCGGCGGGAACCACCGGAGCGGCGGGAGCCTTGGCGGCGGGAGCCTTCGTGGCCACGGCGACCCGGGCCGCGGGAGCCTCGGTCACCGGGGCGACGGTGGCCTCCGCGACCGGCACGCCCGTCGCGCCGGCCGTACGGGTACGGCGACGGCGGCGCGGGGTGCGCGGCTCCGCGGCGGCGTCCTCCGCCACCGGAGTGGCGACGGCGGCCGCCGTCTCGTCCACGGTGGATCCGCCACGCGTACGGCGGCGCTGGCGCGGGGTGCGCGTACGCTCCGGACGCTCCTCGGCAACCGGTGCGGCGGCCTTCTTGCGACCGCGCCCGCCGGGCTCGCCCAGGTCCTCCAGCTCCTCCGCGCCCAGACCCGCACGGGTCCGCTCGGCGCGGGGCAGGACGCCCTTGGTGCCCGCCGGGATGTCCAGCTCCTCGTACAGGTGCGGGGAGCTGGAGTACGTCTCCACCGGCTCGTGGAAGTCCAGCCCGAGCGCCTTGTTGACGAGCTGCCAGCGCGGGATGTCGTCCCAGTCGACCAGGGTGACGGCCGTGCCCTTGGCGCCCGCGCGGCCGGTGCGGCCCACGCGGTGGAGGAACGTCTTCTCGTCCTCGGGCGACTGGTAGTTGATGACGTGCGTGACGCCCTCGACGTCGATACCGCGAGCGGCGACGTCGGTGCAGACGAGCACGTCGACCTTGCCGTTGCGGAACGCGCGCAGGGCCTGCTCGCGTGCGCCCTGGCCGAGGTCGCCGTGGACCGCGCCGGAGGCGAAGCCGCGACGCTGCAGCTGCTCGGCGATGTCGGCCGCCGTGCGCTTCGTACGGCAGAAGATCATCGCGAGCCCGCGGCCGTTGGCCTGCAGGATGCGGGAGACCATCTCCGGCTTGTCCATGGAGTGCGCGCGGAAGACGTGCTGCTTGATGTTGGCGACGGTGACGCCCTCGCCGTCGGGCGACGTGGCGCGGATGTGCGTCGGCTGCGACATGTAGCGACGGGCCAGACCGATGACGGCGCCCGGCATGGTCGCCGAGAACAGCATGGTCTGACGCTTCGCCGGAAGCATGTTCATGATCTTCTCGACGTCGGGCAGGAAGCCCAGGTCGAGCATCTCGTCGGCCTCGTCGAGGACGAGGGCCTTGACGTGCGACAGGTCCAGCTTGCGCTGGCCGGCCAGGTCGAGCAGGCGGCCCGGGGTGCCGACGATGACGTCGACGCCCTTCTTGAGCGCCTCGACCTGGGGCTCGTACGCCCGGCCGCCGTAGATGGCGAGCACGCGGACGTTACGGACCTTGCCGGCGGTCAGCAGGTCGTTGGTGACCTGGGTGCACAGCTCGCGCGTGGGGACGACGACCAGGGCCTGCGGGGCGTCGGTCAGCTGCTCGGGCTTGGCCCGGCCGGCCTCGACGTCCGCGGGGACGGTGACGCGCTCCAGGAGCGGCAGACCGAAGCCGAGCGTCTTGCCGGTGCCGGTCTTGGCCTGGCCGATGACGTCGGTGCCGGAGAGCGCGACCGGAAGGGTCATCTCCTGGATGGGGAAGGGGGACACGATGCCGACGGCTTCGAGCGCCTCGGCCGTCTCGGGAAGAATCCCGAGCTCTCGGAAAGTCGTAGTCAGGGTGCTGCCTCTTCTGTGAGACGCGGCGCGAGGCGAACGCTGGGGGTCGTACCGTGCCGATTCGCTTCCGGCCGGATCGACGAATGGATCACAGCCGGGTGGCGCGGGACCACTGCCGTCGCTCGAGCGTCGTGCCGCTTGAGGGACCCTCTCCTGCAGGTGCGCGGGGAGGGCTGTCGGGTCGGAGCCAGTCGGGCCACCGACCGGGCATCCTCATTCATGAGTCGGCCCACCGGGTACGTCCGAACGTGCGAAAGCATGTCCGCATACTCAGCAGGCGCTTTACCACTGTACCCCGGATTCGCGCATGTGTGTTGGGGGAATTCGTGATGAGGGCGCGGTCACAGTGACTGACCAGGGCCTTACGCCGGTCGGGGAGCGGGCTATTGTGCGCTTCATGGAGACGCCTGACAACGCCACGCCCGCCGGAGAGACCGCCGCGGAGTCCGCCGAAGAGTTCACCGGGATCGCCGCCCAGGACTGGGCCACGGCTTCCGCCGAGCCGCAGTACCGCGCCGCGGTCGTCGATCTGCTCGGGGCACTGGCCTACGGCGAGCTGGCGGCCTTCGAGCGGCTGGCCGAGGACGCCAAGCTCGCGCCGACGCTCGCGGACAAGGCGGAGCTGGCGAAGATGGCCTCCGCGGAGTTCCACCACTTCGAGCAGCTGCGGGACCGACTGGCCGCCGTCGACGCCGAGCCGACGGCCGCGATGGAGCCGTTCGCCAAGGCGCTGGACGACTTCCACCGGCAGACCGCGCCGTCGGACTGGCTGGAGGGCCTGGTCAAGGCGTACGTCGGCGACTCGATCGCCTCGGACTTCTACCGGGAGGTCGCGGCGCGCCTCGACTCCGACACGCGCCGGCTGGTGCTCTCGGTGCTCGACGACACGGGTCACGGCAACTTCGCCGTGGAGAAGGTCCGTGCCGCGATCGAGGCCGACCCGCGCGTCGGCGGGCGGCTGGCGCTGTGGGCCCGCCGGCTGATGGGCGAGGCGCTCTCCCAGGCGCAGCGCGTGGTCGCCGAGCGCGACGCGCTCTCCACGATGCTGGTCGGCGGTGTCGCCGACGGGTTCGACCTGGCGGAGGTCGGCAGGATGTTCTCCCGAATCACCGAGGCGCACACCAAGCGCATGGCGGCGCTGGGTCTGGCGGCCTAGGCGCGTCGACCGCGGGGGCGTGTGTGGCGGCGCTGTTCACGCCGCCGCTGATCGCCGCAGCCGCGAGGCGGGGCGGATCAGCAGCGAGAGCAGGACCGTGGCGACCGCGACCGCGCCGAGCAGCGTGGCCAGGGCGTGACCGGGGCCCAGCGCCCCGTGTGTCACCAGGGCGCCGAAGACGGCACCCAGCGAGCCCGTGGTGAGGACGACCCCACGTGCGGGGAGCCGGTCGGGGAGCCGGTGCACGGCGGCCCAGGCCAGGGCGAGTCCGAGCAGGGCGGAGCCGAGAGCTTCCAGGAACACGGGATCACCTCGCGTGCGGTGCGGGGCGGGCAATTCGGTCACAGGCCGTCCTACCCGGGCCGCCCCGGACGCAATCCTCTTCGGCATCCCTCACCAGGACATTCGCCCATGGCTCAGGCGCCGGCCGGGGCCAGGACGCACGGAAGGCCCGGCGGATCGGATCCGCCGGGCCTTCCCCTGTTCGGCCGTACGTCTCAGAGCGCGCCGAAGCCGACGCGGCGGACCGCGGGCTCACCGATCTCCACGTACGCGATCTTCTCGGCCGGGACCAGGACCTTGCGGCCCTTGTCGTCCGTGAGGCTGAGCAGCTGCGCCTTGCCGGCCAGCGCGTCGGCCACGGCGCGCTCGACCTCCTCGGCGGACTGCCCGCTCTCCAGAACGATCTCCCGGGGTGCGTGCTGCACGCCGATCTTGACCTCCACGGCTATGTCCCTCCGAACGGTCAGCGTTGCGCGTCTCCCGCGCCGTACGCTGCACACATTAGCCCGGTGAGGGGACCCGCACGGCGCACCTGGCGAACGCCAGGAGCGAACAGCCGGGAGGGAATAGGCCGGACCGAGGGGCCGGGAGCGGGGCTCAGTCGCCGTCGGTGACCGACTGGCCGTCGGTCGGGTGCAGCGGGAAGCCCGCGATACCGCGCCAGGCCAGCGAGGTCAGCAGCGCCACCGCCTTGTCGCGGGGGATGGCGGACTCGCTGGAGAGCCAGTACCGCGCCACGACCTGCGAGACGCCGCCCAGGCCCACGGCCAGCAGCATCGACTCGTCCTTGGACAGGTTGGTGTCCTCGGCGATGACGTCCGAGATCGCCTCGGCGCACTGGAGGCTGACCCGGTCCACGCGCTCGCGCACGGCCGGCTCGTTGGTCAGGTCGGACTCGAAGACGAGACGGAAGGCGCCGCCCTCGTCCTCGACGTACGCGAAGTAGGCGTCCATCGTCGCCTCGACCCGGAGCTTGTTGTCCGTCGTCGACGCCAGCGCCGTGCGCACGGCCTGGAGGAGCGCCTCGCAGTGCTGGTCGAGCAGGGCCAGGTAGAGCTCGAGCTTCCCCGGGAAGTGCTGGTAGAGCACCGGCTTGCTGACGCCGGCCCGTTCGGCGATGTCGTCCATCGCGGCGGAGTGGTACCCCTGTGCGACGAACACCTCCTGGGCCGCACCCAGAAGCTGGTTCCGTCGGGCTCGGCGCGGAAGGCGCGTGCCCCGAGGGCGTGCTGCCTCTGTCTGCTCGATGGCTGTCACGCCGCCTCCCAAAAATCGATCCATGCGCACTGTGGTGCCGCGCCGCCATCGTACTTTTGGGTAACCCGGCTGTGCGCGGTGCGGACGCAGAATTTCACGGACCGGACGTCCGAGGCGACAGGCGATTCAACGTTAAACCGAACAAATCAGCGGTAGTCGTCTTCGTCCAGGGTGACGACCCGTGCCTGCTCGGACGCGTCCGCCGGGTTCGCGGAGTCCTGTTCGAGATGGGTGGGCCGGTCCTCCTCCTGCTGCTGGACATCCGTGTGCTGCTCGGCGGCGTCGGCCTCCGGGATTTCCTCGTCGAGCACTGCGACCTCTTCCACGGCGAATGTGTCCGGCTCGGTCGGATCGACAGTCATGCGATTCCTTCCGGCATGCGGGTCCTCTCCGATGGCCCTCTCTTCGAGCGTAGGAGCACACCTGGCGCGGCGCACCCGTACCTGTGACGCCACACACACGCGCCGCCGCGTGATCGTCTCGTAATATTGCGGCCATGTCGTCGACCGAGCTGCCGGAAACCCGGACCGCTGCCGCACCGCCCGCGTCGCGAACCCGCGCCGTACGGGTGGCGGACGGCGAGGAGTTGCGGTCCGTCGCGCTGCCCGGGCTCACGCTGACCGTGCGCGCCCGCCCAGGTGACCGGCCGGGCCTGCCGCCCGCTCTCTACGTCCACGGGCTCGGCGGCTCCTCGCAGAACTGGTCGGCACTGATGCCGCTGCTCGCCGACCGGGTCGACGGCGAGGCCGTCGACCTGCCCGGCTTCGGAGACTCCCCGCCGCCCGACGACGGCAACTACTCGGTCACGGGACACGCCCGGGCGGTCATCCGATTTCTCGACGCCGCCGGCCGCGGCCCGGTCCACCTGATCGGCAACTCGCTCGGCGGCGCCGTCTCCACCCGCGTCGCCGCGGTCCGACCCGACCTGGTCCGCACCCTCACCCTGGTCTCCCCGGCCCTGCCCGAGCTGCGCGCCCAGCGCACCGCCTGGCCGACCGTGATGCTCGCCGTTCCGGGCGTCGCGCCCCTGTTCTCCAGGCTGACCAGGGGCTGGACCCCGGAGCAGCGGGTCCGCGGGGTGCTCTCCCTCTGTTACGGAGACCCCGCCCGGGTCTCCGACGAGGGCTTCCGCCACGCCGTGGAGGAGATGGAGCGGCGCCTGGAACTCCCGTACTTCTGGGACGTCATGGCCCGCTCCTCGCGTGGCATCGTCGACGCGTACACCCTCGGCGGTCAACACGGTCTGTGGCGGCAGGCGGAACGGGTGCTGGCGCCGACGCTCCTCATCTACGGGGGCCGTGACCAGCTGGTTTCGTACCGGATGGCGCGCAAGGCGGCCGCCGCGTTCCGCGGCTCGCGCCTCCTGACGCTCCCGGACGCCGGGCATGTGGCCATGATGGAGTACCCCGAGACGGTCGCGAAGGCCGTCCGGGAACTGATCGAAGCCGACGAAGACGGCACAGACGACAGCGGCGGGAGCTGATCCGGGGCGTGGGACGACATAGTCGGAAGGGCCCCGCGCCCGCTCCCCCCGTCGATACGGGGCGGCGCGAAGCGGCGGAGTCGGGGACGGGACGCCGAAGGCGCGCGCCGGGCCAGGACGGGTACGCCCCGCCGGCCCAGGAACAGCAGAGTCCGTACGGGCAGAGCGGTTACGGCCGCCCCGGACCGCACCAGGGCGCCGGGCAGACCGGCTACGCCCAGGGCACGTACGGGCAGGGCCCGCGCCCACAGGGCCAGGGCACGCAGAGCCCGCGTACCCAGAGCGGCTACGGGCAGAGCGGGTACGGGCAGGGGGCGTACGGGCCCGGTGGCGGTCGGCCGGTCTGGGACACGCCGATGCACGGCACGCCGATCTACACCGCACCCGGCGACACGGCGGTACGGGGCGGGCATCCCGAGCACACCGACACTCCGGCGCGGCCCCAGCGCTACCTGGACTTCCAGGAGGCGCCCTCGCCGACCCGGGAGGAGAGCGCGCCACAGGCCCCCTTCATCCCGGGTCAGCGGCGCGAGTCCCGCCCCGAGGAGCTTCCCGAGGAACCGCCCGCCAGGACCGGCGGCAAGGGCCGGGCCTTCACCGGCATCGCGGCCGCCGCCGTCACCACCGTCCTCGCCGTCGTCGTGGCCGGTCAGGTGGCCGAACGGGAATCCGGCAGCCCGCTGGCCCACTCGGCCGACGGCTCAGCCGACCGGGCCATCGAGGACGACGGCGCCTCGCGCTCCGACATCCGGCCGACACCCGCGCAGGCAGCGCCGGCCGCGCCCAGCGCCCCCGCCGCGCCGCCCACGTACGAGCAGTTGATGTCACGTCAGTTCCCCATCGACCCCAAGCTCAAGGGCTCCGGCGAGTTCGAGGCCGTCGGCGGCTTCGACAAGGCGCCGGGCAAGGGGAAGAAGATCCGCTATCGGGTCGACGTCGAGAAGGGACTCGGACTCGACGCGGCGCTCTTCGCGCAGGCCGTGCAGAAGACCCTCAACGACGAACGGAGCTGGGCCGGTCAGGGCGAGATGACCTTCGAGCGGATTTCCAGCGGGGAACCGCAGTTCGTGATCACACTCGCCAGTCCCGGTACCACCGGCGTCTGGTGCGCGAAGTCCGACCTGGACACCACCGTCGACAATGTCTCCTGCGACTCCGCGTCCACCTCCCGGGTGATGATCAACGCATTCCGCTGGGCGCAGGGCTCGGAGACCTTCGGCCCCAAGGCGATGTTCGCCTATCGGCAGATGCTCATCAACCACGAGGTCGGACACCGGCTCGGACACAGCCACGTGACCTGCCGTACGCCCGGCGCCCTCGCCCCCGTGATGCAGCAGCAGACCAAGTCCCTGGACATCGACGGCGTCAAATGCCGCCCCAACCCCTGGGTGCATCCCGGGAGTTGAGGCTGCGTCCGCAGGGTCGGTCCCGTCAGGGGTGTCCGCATCGCGAGACGGGTGTCTCGAATTCACTGACGACGCGTTGACATCGGTCGCGCGTTCGTAGATATTTCTCGGCATGTCGCACCGTCACGTCACCTTCGAGCGCGCCGCCATTGAGCTGGCGCTCATCGGCGTGACCGGACACACCGTGTCCGACATTCTCTGTAGCTGACTCCGCCCGAGCGCGCGTCGGCCCTTCACCTCCTTTCCGGACTCTGCCGCCGCATTTTCCGCGCCCGGGCTTTCATCCGCTCGCAGGCGCGGCTTTCACGTACTCACCGGGGTTCTCCCTCTCGTCGCCGCTGCCCGCGTGCGGAAATTCCGCATTCCCTTCTGCGCCGCACCGCGCGGTATCGGCATTCATCCGAGAGGTCTTTCCCATGCGTCAACCGTCCGTCATATCGCGCCGCCTGGCGGCGGCCGCCATCGGTCTCGTCCTGGCCTCGGGCGCCGTCGCCTGCGCCGGACCCCAGGGCGGATCGGGCGACAAGGCCGCCGGTGGCACGAGCGAGGGCGCGCCGCAGAAGGGCGGCACTCTCACCGTCCTCAACGCCGATGCGCAGTCCGACTTCGACCCCGCCCGCCTCTACACCTCCGGCGGCGGCAACGTTCCCTCCCTCGTCTTCCGTACCCTCACCACCCGCAACCGCGAGGCGGGCGCCGCCGGTACGCAGGTCGTCCCCGACCTCGCCACCGACACCGGCCGCGCCAACAAGGACGCCACCGAGTGGACGTACACGCTGAAGGACGGCCTGAAGTTCGAGGACGGCACGCCGATCACCAGCGCCGACGTCAAGTACGGCATCGAGCGCTCCTTCGCGGCCGAACTCTCCGGCGGCGCACCGTACTTGCGTGACTGGCTGATCGGCGGCGACAGCTACCAGGGCCCGTACAAGGACAAGAAGGGCCTCGCCTCGATCGTCACGCCCGACGCGAAGACGATCGTCTTCAAGCTGAAGAAGCCCGAGGGCGAGTTCCCGTTCCTCGCCACCCAGACCCAGTTCGCCCCGGTCCCCAAGGCCAAGGACACCGGTGCGAAGTACGAGGAGCACCCGGTCTCCTCCGGCCCGTACAAGGTCGTCACGAACAAGAACGACGGCGAGCACCTCGTCCTGGAGCGCAACGAGCACTGGGACCCCAAGACCGACGAGGAGCGCAAGGCCTACCCCGACAAGATCGACGTCAGGTCGGGTCTGGACGAGGCCGTCATCAACCAGCGCCTGTCCACCTCCTCGGGCGCCGACGCCGCCGCCCTCACCACCGACACCAACCTCGGCCCGGCCGAACTGGCCCAGATCGGCTCCGACAAGGAGCTCGCCGCCCGCGTCGGCACCGGCCACTTCGGCTTCACCAACTACATCGCCTTCAACCCGAAGGTGAAGCCCTTCGACAACATCAAGGTGCGCCAGGCGATCTCGTACGCGATCAACCGCACCAGCGTCGTCAACGCGGCCGGCGGCTCCGCGCTCGCCGAGCCCGCCACCACCTTCCTGCCCGAGCAGAAGGCGTTCGGCTTCACGCCCTACGACCACTTCCCGGCAGGCAAGACGGGTGACCCGGCCAAGGCCAAGGAGCTCCTGAAGGAAGCCGGCTACCCGAACGGCCTCACCGTCACGCTGCTGCACTCCACCGCGCAGAACCGCACCACCAGCCCGGAGATCGCCACCGCCGTCCAGGAGGCGCTCGGCAAGGCCGGCATCACGGTGAAGCTGGACGGCCAGGAGCCCAACTCCTTCAACGAGAAGCGCTGGAGCGTCAAGGACGCGCCCGGCTTCTTCCTCTCCCGCTGGGGTGCCGACTGGCCCGCCGGCGGCCCGTTCCTCGCGCCGATCTTCGACGGGCGCCAGATCGTCACCAACGGCTCCAACTACAACCACGCGCAGCTGAACGACCCGGCGGTCAACAAGGAGATCGACGAGATCAACAAGCTGTCCGACCTCAAGGCCGCCGCCGCCCGCTGGGGCGCCCTCGACAAGAAGATCGGCGAGCAGGCGCTCGACGTGCCGCTCTTCCACCCCGTCTACAAGCAGCTCGTCGGCAAGGACGTCAAGAACATCGTCATCAGCGACTGGACCGGCGTCCTCGACATCTCGCAGGTCGCGGTCAAGTGACCGCGCTGACCGAAGCGACGGTGCCCGTGGCGGAGATCCCCGCCACGGGCGCCGCCCGGCAGGTCTGGCGGCGCCTGCGCACCCGCCCCTCGGCGCTCGTCGCCGCCGGGGTCCTCGCCCTTCTCGTCCTCCTCGCGGCCGCCGCACCGCTCCTCGCCGCGTTGTCCGGCCAGGACGCCACCACGTACCACGACGACCTCGTCGACTCGGCCCGCGGCGGGGTCCCGCTCGGCTCCTTCGGCGGGATCAGCGCCGACCACTGGCTCGGCGTCGAACCGGGCACCGGCCGCGACCTCTTCGTACGGCTCCTGTACGGCGCACGGATCTCCCTGCTCGTCGCCGTCGGCGCGACCGTCGTCCAGGTGCTCCTCGGGCTCGTGATCGGCCTGGCCGCCGGGCTCGGCAACCGTGCCGTCGACGCCGTCCTCGGCCGTCTCACCGATGTCCTGGTCGCGCTGCCGATGCTCGTCCTCGCCATCGCCCTGACCGCCGTCGTCCCCCCGGACTTCCCGCGCCCGCTGCTGCTGATCCTCGTGATCGGCGTCCTCGGCTGGGGCGGTACCTCCAAGATCGTGCGGGCGCAGACCCTCACCCTCAAGAGCCTGGACTTCGTGGCCGCGGCGCGGCTCGCGGGCTCCGGCCGGTGGCGGGTGGCGCGGCGCGAGCTCGTCCCCTCGCTCGCCGCGCCGGTCATCACCTACGCGGCGATCCTCGTGCCCGTGAACATGGTCGTCGAGGCCTCGCTCTCCTTCCTCGGTGTGGGGGTGAAGCCGCCGACGCCGTCGTGGGGACAGATGCTGTCGACCGCGCAGACCTGGTTCCGCGCCGATCCGACGTACGTCCTGCTGCCCGCCGGAATGCTCTTCGTCACCGTGCTCGCCTTCACGGTGCTCGGGGACGCGGTGCGCGCGGCCCTCGACCCGCGCGAGGCGAGCCGTCTCGGCGTCGGTACACGCAAGGACTCGCGTACGGGCACGGACCCGCGCACCGGGTCGCGCAAGGAGTCGCCCACAGGCACGCGCGAAGACGCGCGTACGGGAACCCGCAAGGAGACGTCCTCATGACGCGCTTCGTCCTGAAGCGGCTCGCCGGGGCCGCGCTCGTCCTCCTCGCGCTGTCCGTCCTCGTCTACGCGCTCTTCTACCTCGCACCCGGCGACCCCGCCCGGCTCGCCTGCGGCGACCGCTGCAGCCCCCGGCAGGTGGCGCAGGTGCGCGAACAACTCGGCCTGAACCAGAGCGTCTTCGCCCAGTACGGCCAGTTCCTCCAAGGCGTCCTCGTCGGCCGTGACTACAGCACCGGAACCTCCGTGCTCCACTGCGACGCGCCCTGCCTCGGCCTGTCGTACCAGACCGACCAGCAGGTCACCCGGCTCATCCTGGAGCGGCTGCCCGCCACCGCCTCGCTCGCCCTGGGCGCGATGGTCATCTGGCTCGTCGTCGGCGTCGGCACCGGGCTGCTCTCCGCGCTGCGCCGCGGCGGTCTCACCGAGCGCACGCTGACCGTGCTGACCCTCGCCGGGACCGGCACGCCCGTCTTCATCCTCGGCCTGCTCCTGCTGATGGCGGTCTGCGCGTACCTGCAATGGCTGCCGTTCCCGACGTACGTACCGCTCGGCGAGGACCCCGAGCAGTGGGCATGGAACATGCTCCTGCCCTGGATCACCCTCGGCTTCTTCGAGTCGGCCAAGTACGCGCGGCTGACCAGGAGTTCCACGCTGGAGACGCTCGCGGAGGACCACATCCGCACCTTCCGGGCATACGGCGTGGGCGAGCGGACGGTCGTCGGGCGGCATGCGCTGCGCGGAGCCGTGCCGCCGGTGATCGCGCTCAGCGCGGTCGACCTCGGCTCGATGTTCGGAGGGGCGGTGCTCACCGAGTCCCTCTTCGGCATCCCCGGGCTCGGCAAGACCCTCATCGACGGGGTGCGGGAGATCGACCTGCCGGTGGTGGTGGGTGTCGTGATGGTGATCGGCACGGCCGTGGTCCTGGCGAACGTGATCGCCGACCTGCTGTACGCCGCCGCCGACCGAAGGGTGGTACTGACATGAGCGCGCTGGTGGAGGTCGACGGCCTCACGGTGGAGTTCGACGAGGCGGTACGTGCCGTGGACGGCCTGTCGTTCACGCTGGACGCGGGCCGTGCGCTGGCCCTGGTCGGAGAGTCCGGCAGCGGCAAGTCGACGGTCGCCGGCGCGCTCCTCGGGCTGCACCGGGGGACGGGCGCACGGGTGGAGGGGACGGTCGAGGTCGGCGGGATCGACGTCGGCCGTGCCTCCGCCGCCGAACTGCGCGCGCTGCGGGGCGGGGTGGCGGCGATGGTCTTCCAGGACCCGCTGTCGTCCCTCGATCCGTACCTCGCCGTCGGCGACCAGATCGCCGAGGTGTACCGGATCCACCACCCGGCATCCGGAAGGGCCGCCCGCGCCCGCGCCGTCGAGGTCCTGGACCGCGTCGGCATCCCCGACGCCGCACGCCGCTCCCGATCCCGCCCGCACGAGTTCAGCGGCGGTATGCGACAGCGCGCGCTCATCGCGATGGCGCTCGCCTGCGAGCCGCGGCTGCTGATCGCCGACGAACCCACCACCGCGCTCGACGTCACCGTCCAGGCCCAGATCCTCGACCTGCTGCACGAACTGCGGCGCGAGACGGGCATGGGCCTGCTGCTCGTCACCCACGACGTGGGCGTGGCGGCGGAGAGCGTCGACGAGGTGCTCGTCATGCGGGCGGGGCGGGAGGTCGAACGCGGCCCGGTGCGGGAGGTCCTCGCCGAGCCTTCGGAGCCGTACACCCGGACCCTGCTCACCGCGGTGCCCCGCCTCGACGGGCCCCTGCGCGAGCGGCCGCCGGCGGTGGGCGAGCCGCTGCTCGAAGCGGTCGAGCTGCGGCGGGAGTTCGGGCGCGGGAAGCGGCGCGTCACGGCCGTCGACGGCGTGTCGCTCGGCGTGCGTGCGGGGGAGACCCTGGGGATCGTGGGCGAGTCCGGCAGCGGAAAGACGACGCTCGGCCGGATGCTGGTGGGGCTGCTCGATCCGACCGGCGGCCTGCTCCGATACGAAGGAGAGGGGCTCGGGAGGCTCTCGCGGGAACTGCAGATGGTGTTCCAGGACCCCGTCTCCTCGCTCAACCCGCGCCGCTCGATCGGCGAGTCCGTCGCCGACCCCCTGCGCGCGGCGGGCGACCGCGACGACACCCGGATCCGGGGCCGGGTACGGGAGTTGCTCGACCGCGTCGGGCTCGACCCCGACCGCTACGACGCCTATCCGCACGAGTTCAGCGGCGGGCAGCGCCAGCGCGTCGGCATCGCCCGCGCGCTGGCCGCCGAGCCGAAGGTGATCGTCTGCGACGAACCCGTCTCCGCGCTCGACGTGACCACCCAGGCACAGGTGACCGCGCTCCTCGCGGAGCTCCAGCGTGAACTCGGGCTCGCCCTGGTCTTCATCGCCCATGACCTGGCCGTGGTACGGCAGGTCAGCGACCGGGTCGCGGTCATGCGGCGGGGCCGGGTCGTCGAGCAGGGCGCGGTCGAGGAGGTGTACGGATCGCCCCAGGATCCGTACACGAGGCAGCTGCTCGCCGCCGTCCCGTCCCTCGATCCCGTCCTCGCGACGGCGCGCCGAGAACGGCGCCAGGAGCTGGCCGCAGCCTGACTCTCCGTAGATGAAACGCCCCGTACCGCGACGGAACGCGACCGGGGTGGGAAAGTTACGTGCATTCACCCCTTCCGGTGGCGCGACGGACAACCGTCCGTCGCGCCACCGGTATATCCGCTTACGTTCTTCCCGCTGCGAGTCGCCGAGCCACGGCGCCGCCTGGCAAGGGAGATCGGGGGTGTGCTCATGCGGATCGGACTGCTTACGGAGGGTGGCTACCCGTTCGCCACGGGTGAGTCCAGGCTCTGGTGCGACCGGCTCGTGCGCGGGCTCGCGCCGCACGACTTCGACCTGTACGCCCTCAGCCGCAGCGCCCGGCAGGAGGAGGCCGGCTGGGTCGACCTGCCCCCGCAGGTCCGACGCGTCCGCACGGCCCCGCTCTGGGCACCCGAGGACGACGGACACACCTACGGCCGGCGCGAACGACGCTCCTTCGCCCGCCACTTCGGGGCGCTCGCGACCGGTGTCTGCGCCGAGGACGACGCGTTGGCCGTACGCGCCTTCGCCGACGGACTCTACGGACTGGCCGAGCTCGCCCGCGAGCGTGGCGGCCTCTATGCGGCCCTCCGCTCCGAACTCGCCGTCCGCACCCTGGAGTCCGCCTGCCGCGCCCCCGGCGCACGCCGGGGCGTGGCGGACGCCACCGTGCCCGACTACCTCGCCTTCGTCGACCAGCTGGAGCGCGCCCTGCGCCCGCTGTCACTCGACTGGTACGGCGAGGACGGGCTCGGCGCGGTCGACCTCTGCCACGCCGCGTCCGGCGGATCGGCGGCGCTTCCCGGCCTGTTGGCCAAACGCTTCTTCGGCACTCCGCTGCTGGTCACCGAGTACGGCGTCCAGCTGCGCGCGCACTACCTCGCCGCCGGCGACGCGCCGCTGTCCGCGCCCGTACGCGCTCTGCTCGCCGCCTTCCACGGCCGGCTCGCCGCCGAGGTCTACCGGCAGGCCGCGCTCCTCACCCCCGGCAACACGCACGCGCGCCGCTGGCAGGAGAGGTGCGGGGCCGACCGGGCCAGACTGCGCACGGTCTATCCGGGCATGGAGTCCGAGCGGTTCACCGAGGTCGGCGAGGACGAGGAGAGCGGCGACCCGGCGACCCTCGTCTGGGTCGGCCGCGTCGAACCCGCCAAGGACCTGATCGCGCTGCTGCATGCCTTCGCCGAGGTGCGCAAGGCCCAGCCCGACGTCCGGCTGCGGATCATCGCGGCCCCGGTGCGCGACTCCGGCGCCGAGGCGTACCTCGCGCACTGCCGGGCGCTCGCGGCGCAGCTCTTCCCCGACGAGGCCGCCGGGGCGCACGACGTCGGCGAGAACCCGGTCACCTTCGAGGAGATCGGCGGACCGGAGGCGCCGACGCTCGCCGAGGCGTACGCGGCGGGCGCGGTCGTGGTCCTCTCCAGCGTCGTCGAGGGCTTCCCGATCAGCCTCGTCGAGGCGATGTTCTGCGCGAGGGCGACGGTCTCGACGGACGTGGGCGCGGTCGTCGAGGTCATCGGCGGCACCGGACTCGTCGTGCCCCCGCGCAATCCGCGGGCGCTCGCGGACGCGTGCCTCGCGCTGCTGCGCGACCCCGAGCGGCGCTATCGCCTGGGAGCCGCGGCACGCGCCCGCGCGCTCGAACTCTTCACCGTCGAACAGAACCTCGCGGCATTTCGCGGCATCTACCTCGAACTCCTCTCCCGCGCACCGGTGCGCCGCCCCGCCGCCGAGGGCGTCCCCTTCGCCCACCCGGCGGAGGCGTACGTCCCCGGCACCTGGGCGGACCAGCCCGTGAGCGCCGCCGTCGCGGGAGACCCCGATGCCTGAAGGAGGCACCCCCATGCGCGGCCCCGCCGCCTCGGACTCCCACGCCGAGGCGCTCCTCGAGACGACGGCGCTGACCGTGGCCGTGACGGTCTCCGTGAAGACCGACGGGCAGCCGCCGGCGGCGACCCCGGGGTGGGCCCGCCGGACCCTGCCGGGAACGACCGACACCGCTCCCGCGGGCCCGCTCGGACCCGCCGGCACGGGGACGGGCGCCACCGTGCCCGGCGCGAGGCCCGCCACGGCGGAGTCCGGAGACCTCGCCCGGCGCGGCACGGACCTCGACCTGAGGGCGGTCGGCGGCCAGGACGCGAAGCCTCAGGCCGCACCGCACCCGCATGCCGCCCGCGGTGACGAGGCCCCCGCGCCGGCCGCCGGGCACGAACCCGTCGGCAAGAGCCGGCGGCGGCGGTCCGCCGATCCCGTCAAGGCGCTCATGCACCGGCACCGGGAGCTGTGCGAGCGGGCCGTCGATCCGCTGGAGATCGCCGCCGGTCTTGAGGCCCATGGAGTCACCGACCGGACCGCGGCGCGGTTCCGGCATCGGGACGTCTTCTCGCTCGCCGAGGAGCTGTACGCGCGCGTGCCCCGGCGGAACGGGGCGCCCCCGCGTCCCGCGACCGAGGGTGTCGAGCGCTCCGGGTGGGCAGGGTGGACCGTTGCCGCCCTCGCGCCCGGCGCCGTCACCGCCCTCACCGTCACCGGACTCGCGCTCACCGAAGGGCCCGTGCGCCTCGCCGTCGGCGCGGCCGGGGCCCTCGGCCTGGCCGCCGCACTCGCCGTCGCCGTCCGGCGCGGCCCCCTGCGCGCCGCCGGCCGCACCGTCCCCGCCGCCCGCGTCTGGACCCTCTGGCTCCTCGCGTACGCGGTCGGCGGGGACGGCCTTCTCCGGCAGGTGCTCGCCGGCGGGCCCGACGGCGCCTGGGACATCACGCTTCAGCCCCTTCTCGGTCTCGCACTCGCCGTCGCCCCCGCCGCCTGGTGCGCCCGGTTCTTCGCCGCAAGGGCCCGCCGCCGGCTCGCCGCCAGCCGGGGGCTGGAGGACTTCGCCGCCGGCACCCGCCCGCTGCTCCTGGCCACCGTCGCCCTCCATCTGACCGCCCTCGCGGGCCTGTTGGGCCTGACGGGCTTCGCGCCCGGCGCCCTCGCCCTCGGCGCTCTGCTCCTGCTCGCCCGGCTCCTCGCCGTCCACGGGTATCCCGAGACCGCCGCGAGCTGCCTCGCCGCCGCCTGCGCCGCCGAGGCGCTCGCCCTCGCGAGCGTCCTGGCGGGCCGCATGCCCGGCTGCGACCTCCTCGCCGTCCCGGTCCGCGCCCTCGCCGACATCTGGGGACCCGGAGCCGTACCCACCCTCGTCTGCGGCGCCGCGGCGCTCGGCCTGCTGGCCCACGCCACCGCCGCCCTCTCCCGGGCCTCGGCCCACGCCGCCACCGGCACCTGAACCCCCGGCGCACCCGCGGAGCCGACGCCGCGGGCGCACCCACCGCGCAGGACCCCATCCCAAGGAGACGAAAGAGACATGACCTCCCAACGCCCAGCAACGGCCGGTCGGCACGAAGGGGCCGCACGATGAGGGTTCTGCTGCTCGGAGCCAATGGATTCCTCGGCCGCTTCGTCGCCGACCGGCTGCTCGCCGACCCGGCCGTGCACCTCACCGCACTCGGGCGGGGCGACGACGCCGACGTACGGTTCGACCTCGCCGGCGGCAGCCCCGGTGCCCTGACCCGGTTCCTGGACGCCGTCCACCCCGGAGTCGTCGTCAACTGCGCCGGCGCCACCCGCGGCGGCGCCCGCGAACTGACCCGGCACAACACCGTCGCCGTCGCGACGGTCTGCGAGGCCCTGCGCCGCAGCGGCTGCGGCGCCCGGCTCGTCCAGGTCGGCTGCGCCTCGGAGTACGGGCCGAGCCAGCCCGGATCCTCCACCGCCGAGGACGCCGTCCCCCGCCCCGGCGGCCCCTACGGGGTGTCGAAACTGGCGGCGACCGAACTCGTCCTCGGCTCGGGGCTCGACGCCGTGGTGCTCCGGGTGTTCTCGCCCGTGGGTCCCGGCACTCCCGCCGGCTCCCCGCTCGGCCGTCTCGCCGAGGCCATGCGCCGCGCCATGCAGGCGGGCGACGGCGAGCTCAAGCTCAGCGGCCTCGGCGTGCAGCGCGACTTCGTCGACGTACGGGACGTGGCCCGCGCCGTTCACGCGGCCTCGCTCTCCGCGGCGCAGGGCGTCGTCAACATCGGCACCGGCCGCGCGGTCAGGCTGCGCGACGCCGCCGCCGTGCTGGCCCGCGTCGCCGGATTCGCCGGGACCCTCCACGAACTCGACGGCCCGCACGGCCCGCCCCAGCGACCCGTCATCGGCGCCCCCCGCACCGAGACCATCGCCGAACAACTGGCCGCCGCGCCGTACCCGTACCCCGACGGCTGCGGCAGCTGGCAGCAGGCCGACGTCCGCACCGCACGCGACCGGCTCGGCTGGCGCCCCAGGATCAACCTGGAGGAGTCGCTCGCCGACATCTGGATGGAGGCGGCATGTCGCATCTGACCACGAGCACCACCGGGGCCGTACAGATGGCGGAGCTGGGCTTCGGGGTCCCCGGCTACGCCCACCCGCTGCTCGCGCCCGTCGAATGGGCCGAACTGACCCGCCCCGGCACCCCTCTGCACTGGGCCGTGCTCAACGTCGCCGGGGGGCCGGGGGACCGGCCCGACCCGCACTGTCTGGAGGCGGCCGGCCGGCTGCGGAACGCGGGGATCCGGGTCCTCGGGCATCTGGACCTCTGCCACGGTTCGCGCGAGTTCGGCGAGATCGTCTCGGACGCCCACCGCTTCCTCGACTGGTACAAGGTCGACGGCTTCTACCTGGACCGGTGCCCCACCGACCGGGTCGACCTGCCCGAGGTGCGGCGCGTCACGGCCACCCTGGAGGCGGTCCTCGACGGCGAGGCCCATCTCGTCCTCGGCCATGGCACCCACCCGTACCCGGGCTACGCCGAGACGGCCGACCAGCTGGTCACCTTCTCCGGGCCGTGGACGGACTACCGCTGGTCGCAGGTGGCCGAGTGGACCGCCGAGTACCCGCCGGAGAAGTTCGTCCATCTCGTCCACGGAGTGCCGCGCAGTCATCTGGAAGAGGCGATGCGGATCGCCCGCTGGCAGGGAGCGGGAACGATCTTCTTCACGGACCACGTGGACCGTGCGGGACAAAACGACCCATTCCAAACTCTGCCCGGCTACTGGGACGAAATCGTCTCGCGCATTGGACCGGGTGTCTCGGAATGAGAAGGGGCGTGGCAGTGTTACGGGGAGAACAACCGTACTGACATACCGACCAACGGAGCCCCCGTGTCGCTGCCACCCCTGGTCGAGCCGGCTGCCGAGCTCACCGTAGACGAGGTCCGCAGGTACTCCCGCCACCTGATCATCCCGGATGTCGGGATGGACGGGCAGAAGCGGCTGAAGAACGCCAAGGTGCTCTGTGTGGGCGCCGGTGGCCTCGGTTCGCCGGCCCTGATGTACCTGGCCGCGGCCGGTGTGGGCACGCTCGGCATCGTGGAGTTCGACGAGGTCGACGAGTCGAACCTGCAGCGCCAGATCATCCACAGCCAGGCGGACATCGGCCGCTCCAAGGCGGAGTCCGCCAAGGACTCGGTGCTCGGCATCAACCCGTACGTGAACGTGATCCTCCACGAAGAGCGGCTCGAGGCCGAGAACGTGATGGACATCTTCAGCCAGTACGACCTGATCGTCGACGGCACGGACAACTTCGCCACGCGTTACCTCGTCAACGACGCGTGCGTGCTGCTGAACAAGCCGTACGTCTGGGGCTCGATCTACCGCTTCGACGGCCAGGCCTCCGTCTTCTGGTCCGAGTACGGCCCCTGCTACCGCTGCCTCTACCCGGAGCCCCCGCCGCCGGGCATGGTCCCGTCCTGCGCCGAGGGCGGCGTCCTGGGCGTGCTCTGCGCGTCCATCGGCTCCATCCAGGTCACCGAGGCGATCAAGGTCCTGGCCGGCGTGGGCGACCCGCTGGTCGGCCGACTGATGATCTACGACGCCCTGGAGATGCAGTACCGCCAGGTGAAGGTCCGCAAGGACCCGAACTGCGCGGTCTGCGGTGAGAATCCGACCGTCACCGAGCTCATCGACTACGAGGCCTTCTGCGGTGTCGTGTCCGAGGAGGCCCAGGAGGCGGCGCTCGGCTCGACGATCACTCCCAAGCAGCTCAAGGAGTGGATCGACGAGGGCGAGAACATCGACATCATCGATGTCCGGGAGATCAACGAGTACGAGATCGTCTCGATCCCCGGCGCGCGGCTGATCCCGAAGAACGAGTTCCTGATGGGCAACGCCCTCCAGGACCTCCCGCAGGACAAGCGGATCGTCCTGCACTGCAAGACGGGTGTCCGCAGTGCGGAGGTCCTCGCCGTGCTCAAGTCCGCGGGCTTCGCGGACGCGGTGCACGTCGGCGGCGGCGTCATCGGCTGGGTGAACCAGATCGAGCCCGAGAAGCCGGTCTACTAGACCGCGCAGGTGTACGAGAAGGGCCCGGACCTCACATCAGGTCCGGGCCCTTCTCGTACCTCCGACTAGGAGCAGCGCGTGCCGTACTTCGGGACCGTGCCGTCCAGGAGATAGGCGTCGACCGTCCGCGTCACACAGGGCGACGTGCCGTAGGCGCCATGGCCCTCGCCCTCGTTGCTGACCAGGACGCCGACGCCGGTGCCCAGCTCCTTCGCCATCCGCTCGGCCCCCTCGTACGGGGTCGCCGGGTCGCCGGTCGTACCGACGACCAGGATCGGGCCGGCACCGGGCGCGCTCACGTCCGGGTCGACCCGCTCGCCCTCGACCGGCCACTGCGCGCACCAGCCGGCCGTGTCCCAGGCCAGGAACGCGCCGAAGACCGGCGAGAGCTTGCGGAACTCCGGCAGCAGCGTCTTCGCCTGGTCGATCGTGGCCCGCTCGGCGGAGTCGGCGCAGGAGATCGCCCGCTGGGAGTGGGACTGGGTCGAGTAGTGCCCGGACGCGTCCCGGTCGTTGTACAGGTCGGCCAGGGCGAGCAGCTCCGCGCCGTTGCGGTTCCGGGCCTGCTCCAGGGCGGAGGTCAGCAGGGGCCAGCTGCTCTCCGAGTAGAGCGTGACCGCGATGCCGGTGAGTGCCAGACCGTCGGTGAGCTTCCGGTCGCCGACGATCAGCGGGTCGCCGTCCAGGCGCTCCAGCAGACGGGCGATGCGGGCCGTCCCCTTCTCCGGGTCCTCGCCGGTGCTCTTCAGATAGTTGTCCAGGGCGCGCTGGAAGCCGATCGTCTGGTTGCGGGCATGGCCCGCGGTGTCGGCGGTCGGGTCGACGACCGCGTCGAGGACCGTCCGGCCGACGTGCGCAGGGAACAGATGGGCGTAGGCGCCGCCGAGCTGGGTCCCGTAGGAGATGCCGAAGTAGTTCAGCTTGTCGTCGCCGAGGACGTGCCGGACCAGGTCCAGGTCACGGGCGGTGTTGCTGGTGGTGGTGTGCGGGATGACCTTGCCGGAGCGGCGGGCGCACCCGGCGCCGAAGGAGGTGCCGTCCGCGCGGAACGCGACCTCCTCCGCCGGCGTCTCCGGCGTCGCGTCGACGGTCTCCGCGGCGGCCAGCTCCTTGTCGTCCCGGCACACGACACCGGCGCTCTGCCGGACGCCGCGGGGGTCGAAGCCGACCAGGTCGTAGCGGCGGTTCAGCCCGCTGTACTCCTGGGCCGCGCGGGGGAGTATCTCGACGCCGGAGGCGCCGGGGCCGCCGAAGTTGAAGAGCAGGGAGCCGATCCGCCGGTTCTTGTCGCGGGCCTCCTTGCGGATCAGCGCGACCGGGATCGTCTCGCCCTCGGGCCGCCGGTAGTCGAGCGGGACCCGCACCTCGGCGCAGCGCCAGTCGGCGCCGGGCTTCTCGCCGCCCTCGGGCGCGGCGCAGGGCTTCCACTCGGGGCGCTGCCCGGTGAGCGAGGCGGGCAGCTCGACGTCCTTCGGCTGCTTGTCGTCCGCGCTCGGCGGCGTCTTGCCGATGCTGCGGGGCGTCTCGGTGGGCGTCCCGGTGCTCGTGCAGCCCGCGACCAGCAGCCCGGTGACGGCCACGGCCGCCACTCGTATCCGTATGGACAAGAAAACCCCCGTGATCCGGACCCGAAGCCGCCATCCTAGGCGCCGCGGTGCGTTACTTGCAGACGGTCCCGGAGGCCGGCACCTTCCCCTCCAGGAAGTACGCGTTGACGGTGTTCTGCACGCATGCGTTGCCGCCGTTGTACGCGCCGTGCCCCTCGCCCTCGTACGTCAGTTCCACGCCGACGCCCTCGCCGAGCGCGTCCACCATCGCCCGGGTTCCCCCGTACGGGGTCGCCGGGTCGCCCGTCGTGCCGAGCACCAGGATCGGGGCGGAGCCGGGCGCCGAGACGTCTGGGTGCTCCCAGGCGCCCGGAACCGGCCACTGGGAGCAGCCCGACAGGGCCCAGCCCATGTAGTCCCCGAAGACGGCGGAGGCCTTCTGGAACTCCGGGAGCCGTTCCTTTGCCTGGCCGAGGGTGAAGCGCTCCTTGAAGTCCACGCAGTTGATGGCCGCGT
Organism: Streptomyces sp. NPDC056527; assembly: GCF_042794475.1. Classification (NCBI taxonomy): domain Bacteria; kingdom Bacillati; phylum Actinomycetota; class Actinomycetes; order Kitasatosporales; family Streptomycetaceae; genus Streptomyces; species Streptomyces sp. NPDC056527. Next base: position 19,340 of record NZ_JBHTTQ010000035.1, on the reverse strand, counting down.
TGGCCGCCTGGATGTTGCTGTAACTGCCGTTCTGGTCACGCCCGTTCATGGAGTCGGAGAGGGCGAGCAGCAGTCCGCCGTCGCCGCCATCGGCCGAGTCGAGCCCCTGCTCCAGGTACTGCCAGAACTCCTTGGAGTACAGGGCCTGCGCGATTCCGTTGGTGGCCTGGGTCTGGGTGAGCTTGCGGTCCCCGATCCCGGGGATCGGCTTCTCGTCGAGCTCGTCGAGGAGGCCGATGATGAACGCCTCGATCTCGGCGACCGTCGAGCCGGGCAGTGTGCAGGCGTCGCCGCGGGCCACGCAGTCCTTGGCGAAGTTGTCGAGGGCGAGCTGGAAGCCCTGGGCCTGGCCGAGCGCGCCTTCCTCCGTGCCGGAGTTCGGGTCGATGACCGCGTCGAAGAGGGCGCGGCCGACGTTCTTCGGGAACAAGTGGGCGTAGACACCGCCCAGTTGTGTGCCGTACGAGATGCCGAAGTAGTGGAGCTTCTCGTCGCCGAGGACCTGGCGCATCAGGTCCAGGTCGCGGGCGGCGTTCTCGGTGCCGACGTGGGGGAGGACGGTGCCGGACTCGTTCTCGCAGCCGGCGGCGTACTTCTTCTGGGCGTCGGACATCGTCCGTTCCTCGGAGGCGTCGTCCGGGGTGAAGTCCATCGCGTAGTAGGCGTCCAGCTCCTTGTCGGTCAGGCACTGGACGTCCGCGCTGCGGCCGACGCCACGGGGGTCGAAGGAGACGAGGTCGTAGCGTGTGCGGAGCTTCTCGTAGTCCGGGGCGAAGGACGGCAGACCGGTGACGCCGGAGCCGCCGGGCCCGCCGAAGTTGTAGATCATGGAGCCGATCCGCTGGTCGGGATTGCTGGTCCGGGCGCGGATCAGGGCCAGCTCGATGGTCTCGCCTCCGGGGTCCGCGTAGTCGAGCGGCGCGTCCATGAACGAACACTCCCAGGCGGTCCCGCCGGGCAGCGGGGAGGGCGCGGTGCCGCCGCCCTCCGCGGCGGACGGGGGCGGACAGGCGGCCCACTCCAGCTCCTGCGTGGCGAATCCGGAGAGATCCGTGGGCGAGTCGGAGGCCGTTCCGCCGCTGTCCGAGCATCCGACGACGCCGACGGCGAGCACCATGGTGGTCGCGGTGAGCAGGGCGGCACGCTGCGCGGCGGAGATCGGCATGAATCCATGGTGAGCCGAACAAAGCCACCCCGCGCGGGCGGGCACCCACACGGGTGTCACGACCCCGGGGCGCGGGGAACCGCGCGACCGGCCCGCGGACTGCGCACGAGCCCCGCCGCCCGCTCTTGCCCGGCCCGCGGACTGCGCACGAGCCCCGCCGCCCGCTCTTGCCCGGCCCGCGGACTCCGTACGAGCTCCCGACGCCGCCCGCTCCCGCCCGTCGGCGGCTAGAGCGCGCCCCGCTTCGTCAGCCAGTTGAAGCACAACCACCCCGGCAGCACCGGCAGCCACAGGGTCAGGAGCCGGTACAGCAGCACCGCCGGCGTCGCGACCTCGATGGGGAGGCCGACCGCGACCAGACCGAGGGTCAGCGCACCCTCGACCGCGCCCACACCGCCGGGCGTCGGCGCCGCCGAGCCGAGCGCGTTGCCCGCGAGGAAGACGACCGCCACGCTGGCGTAACTGAGTCCCTGGCTCTCGTGCCCGAACGCCCGGATCGACGCGTCGAGACAGAGCACGAACACACCGGTCAGGAGCAGCATCCCGCCGATGCCCGTGAGCAGCTTCAGCGGCCGCTGGAGCACGTCCAGCATGCGCGGCACGACACCCGCGAACAGCGACCGCAGCCGCGTGGAGACGAACTTCCGCATGAACGGGATGGCGGTCACCACCAGCACCAGGACCGCGACCGTCAGCAGACCGGCGATGACCGTCCTCGACGGGGTGAACGACTGCGACTTCTCCGTACCGGTCAGATAGCCGAAGGCGAGCAGCAGCAGGATGTGCGCCCCGAGCCCGAAGAGCTGCGACGCGCCGACGCTCGCCACCGCGAGCCCCGGCCGCACTCCCGAGCGCTGGAGGAACCGGGTGTTCAGCGCGACACCGCCGACCGCCGCCGGAGCGACGATCTTCACGAACGACCCGGCCACCTGCGCGACCACGGTCCGCCAGAACCCGACCCGCTCCGGTACGAAGCCGAGCAGGCTCATCGCGGCGGCGATGTAGCTCAGCGCCGAGAACAGCACGGCCGCCGCCACCCATCGCCAGTCGGCCGAGCTGATCGTGGACAGCGGCGTCCGGGCGATCTGCGACAGCAGGAAGTACGCGGCGACGGCGCCGGCGATGAGACTGATGAGCGTGCGCGGCTTGATCCGCTCCAGACGGACCGGTTCGACCGGGGCCTGGGGCCGGATCAGCAGCACCTGCCGACGGATCTGCGCCAGCAGGTCCTCGTCGCGGGCCTCGTCGAGCGCCTCGTCGATGGCCCGCTTCTCGGCCTGCTTCTCCGCCTTCTCCAGCTTCCGGTCGGACTTGCGGTCGATCTTGGCCTCGGCCGAGCCCGCGTCGGAGGCCGCCGCTTCCACCCGGGCCCGCTTGGCCGCCTCGGAGGCCTCCAGGACGGCTTCGCGCTCGCGCTTCGACCGCTCCCTGGCCAGCCTCCTGAGCGTCGCGCGCGTGGAGCGGCTCAGCGCGATCGGCTGGAGGAGGGGGAGACAGTCGGCGATCGCGTCCGGGCCGAGCACGTCCACGGCACCGGCCACCGCGCGCTCGGCGCCCACCCGCAGACCGAGGGTGGTGAGCAGCTGGGCGATGTCCATCCGCAGGATCAGGTCGCCTGCGGCGATCTCACCGCCCCGCAGATCCGTCAGGATCACCTTGCCGGAACGATCCACCAGAATCGCGTCGCCCGCGAGCCTGCGGTGCGCGATCCGGCGCGACTGGAGCGCGCGGACCTGCCGCCAGGCGCTGCGCACCAGCCCGTCGGTGATCTCCTCGTCGTCCAGCGAGTCCAGGGTCCGGCCGCCCAGGTGCTCGTAGACGAGCATCACGGCGTCCGGACCGAGCTCGGAGGTGGCGATCAGCTTCGGCGCGTTCGCCCCGGCGGCGATCGCCGCGTACGCGAGGAGGGCCTCCTGCTCCAGCGCCTGGCGCAACGAGACGATCGACCGGCGGGTGGTGATCGCGCGCAGGGTGATCCTGCGCCAGACCCGGTAGAAGAAGCCGTGCGCCTGCTGCTCCCGGTCCACGACGGTGACGTCGAGCGGCGGCCCGTCCTCCAGCGTGACGATGTAGCGGCGGCCGCGGTCGCCGCTGTCCGCCGAGTCGGGCACGCCCACGCCCTCGGCACGCAGCGCCGTGACGGGTCGGAAGCCGACCCGGCGCAGACCGGCCAGGAGCGTCTGCCCGGTGGGGCGGACGTTGGGGGAGCCGACCGCGTACAGCGTTCCGTACGCGACGGTCCAGCCGATCAGCACGGTCAGGATGATGGAGAACGCGGTGGTGTACCCGGCGACCAGCATCGTGAACGCGTCGAGCAGCAGCACCGCCCACAGGCTCACCCGCCAGCGCGGGCGCCGGGCCATGCCGACGGCGGTCATGTACGCGATGACGGGCGCGAGGTAGTTGTGCACCGGGTCGGTGAGCCCGCCGCCCGTGGCCGGCTGGGTCAGCGCGTCCTGGATGGTGCCGGGCGCCGCCTTGGCGACCCAGAGGTCGGTGGCGAGGGTGACGCCGTGGGCGAGCACGGCGGCGAGGACGCCGTCGGCGATCCGCAGTCCGTCCCGTTTGATCAGCCGCTCGATGGCGAAGGCCACCGGTACGAGCAGGACGGCGATGCTGGAGACCAGGCCGGCGATCTTGACGAAGACGTCCGGCGCGCCGCCGGCGCCCTTGTTGATGTCCTGTTCGAGACCCGAGGTGGTGCCGTGGGCGAAGGCGGCGATGGCGATGACGAGGGCGATCGCGAGGACGCCGACGAGCAGCCGCATCAGGTCGGAGGGACGGTGCACACGGGCGGCGAGCAGCGGTTCGTCCTGCGAGACGGGCTCGCTCGGCTCCCCCTCGGGCGAGGGCAGGTCGGGGTGAGCCCCCTCCTCAGGAGGCCGAGCGTCGTACCCCATCACCGTGTCCGTCTCTGCTTGTGCCGCGTGCTCGTCGTGCGACGCGTCCCGCATTTCGAATTGTTGTTCTTCTCGGTCGTCTTGTCGCTCTTGATCTCGTATCACCAGTCACCGCCCGGACGATGGTGGCACGAAGCGGCGCCCGACGGAGGCATCAGGGCCTTGTCGGTGGGGTTGTCGGTGGGGTGAGGCAGGATGGGGCGGATGAGCGTGGAGGAGCTTCCGGAGTACGCGGAGCGGGTCCTTGAAGTCGCCGAGCTGATCCCGCCGGGCCGGGTGATGACCTACGGGGACGTGGCCGAATGGCTCGGCGAGGGCGGACCGCGCCAGGTCGGCCGGGTGATGGCGCTGTACGGCGGGGCCGTGCCGTGGTGGCGTGTGGTGCGCTCCGACGGCACTCTGCTGCCCGGTCACGAGCTGCGCGCCCTCGGTCACTACCGGGACGAGGGCACCCCGCTGCGCCAGGCAGGGCGCAGCGCCGAGGGGCACGTACCCAGGCTCGACATGCGGCGGGCGCGGTGGGACGGCACGGACGGCGCCGGCCCGGATCCGCGTGCGGGAACTCACACGTGAGGGGATCGCCCATGGCAGGACGGGTTGGGCGGCCCGATGAGGGCGCGGAGGCCCGTACGGAGTACCGCTCGGACGCCCTCCGTTTCCCGTAACGTCGTCGTTCGCCCCGTACACCTCTCCACCTCTTCGCTCAGGACCGGTCGATCCACGTGAGTTCCTCCTCCACCACCCGGCGCACGCCGTACCAGGGGCGGACCGCGGGCGCGTACCGACTGGTGCGGACGGCCCCGACCCAGGTGGATCCCCCTCTGCTGGACGCAGCGCAGCGAGAAGTGGTTGACCACACGGGCGGACCGTTGCTCGTCCTCGCGGGACCGGGCACCGGCAAGACGACGACGCTGGTGGAGGCGGTGGCGGCCCGCGTCGAGAAGGGGACGGACCCGGAGCGGATCCTCGTCCTCACCTTCAGCCGCAAGGCCGCCGTGGAGCTGCGCGACCGGATGGCGGCGCGGCTGGGAGGATCGCGACCTCCGCAGGCGACGACCTTCCACTCGTACTGCTACGCCCTGATCCGCGCCCACCAGGACGCCGAACTCTTCGCCGAGCCGCTGCGCCTGCTGTCGGGACCGGAGCAGGACCTGTTCGTACGGGAGCTGCTCGCGGGCCAGATCGACCTGGAGAAGGCCGGGCTCGCGGGGATCCGGTGGCCCGACGAGCTGCGGGCCTGCCTGACGACGCGCGGCTTCGCCGACGAGGTGCGGGCCGTCCTCGCGCGCTCGCGCGAGCTGGGGCTCGGGCCGCGGGCGCTGGCCGAGTTCGCCCAGCGGGTGGGGCGCCCGGACTGGAGGGCGGCGGCCGGCTTCCTGGCGGAGTACCTGGACGTCCTGGACCTGCAGGGGGTCCTCGACTACACGGAGCTCGTGCACCGGGCGGTGCTGCTGTCGGAGAGCGTGACGCTGCCCGACTACGACGCCGTCTTCGTGGACGAGTACCAGGACACGGACCCGGCGCAGGTGCGGCTGTTGCGCGCGCTGGCGGGGGGTGGCCGCACGGTGGTCGCCTTCGGCGATCCGGACCAGTCGATCTACGCGTTCCGGGGCGCCGATGTGAACGGCATCCTCGACTTCCCCGACGCCTTCCGGCGGCTCGACGGCCGGCCCTCGGACGTCCGGGTCCTCACGGGCTCCCGCCGCTCGGGTGCCGGGCTGCTCGCCGCGACGCGCGAACTCACCCGGCGGATGCCCCTGCCACGACTGCCCGGCGACAAGGTCCGCGCCCACCGGGAGCCGGCGGCGACGCGCGGGGGCGGCCGGGTCGAGGTCTACACCTACCCCACGGCCTCCACCGAGTCCGACAACATCGCCGACCTCCTGCGCCGCGCGCACCTGGAGGACGGGGTCCCCTGGCAGGACATGGCCGTCCTGGTCCGCGCGGGCACCACCGTCCCGGGTCTCCGCCGCGCCCTCACCTCGGCCGGTGTCCCCCTGGAGACCGACACCGCCGACACCCCCCTCCGCCACGAACCGGCGGTGGCCCCGCTGCTGCTCGCCCTGCGCGCGGCGGCGCCCCTGGGCACGGACGACCCCGCGGACCCGGGCACCGAGCCCTTCGACGCACTCGCCGACGGTGCCGACGACCTGGCCGGTTTGCCCGCGCTCGCCGACGCTGCCGCCGACCCGGCCGGTTCGCCCGCGCCCGCCGACGCTGCCGCCGACCCGGCCGGTTCGCCCGCGCCCGCCGACGGTGCCGCCGTGGAGTCCGGTGCCGAGGAGGCGGACCCGGCCGTCGGCGCCTGGCTCGACACCGAGACCGCTCTCACTCTGCTCGCCTCGCCCCTCGCCGCCATGGATCCCGCCGATCTGCGCCGCCTCGGCCGTGCGCTGCGCGACGAGGAGCGGGCCGGGGGGAACCAGGTGCCGCCGCCCTCCGACGTACTCCTCGCCCGTGCGCTCGCCGAGCCCGAGCGGCTCGTCGCGCACGACCAGTCGTACGCCCGCGGCGCCAAGCGGCTCGGTGATCTGCTCCGACAGGCCCGCAACCGTCTCGCCGCGGGCGGCACCGCCGAAGAGGCCCTCTGGCTGCTGTGGAACGGCACCCCCTGGCCCGGCCGGCTGGAGCGCGCGGCCCTCCGCGGCGGCCCGGCGGGCCGCAACGCGGACCGCGACCTCGACGCCGTCTGCGCCCTCTTCGAGGCCGCGGCCCGCGCCGAGGACCGCGTCGGAGGCCGGGGCGCCCTGAACTTCCTCGAAGAGCTCGACGCCCAGGACATCGCCGCCGACACCCTCTCCAAGCGCCAGACCCGTCCCGACGCCGTCCGTCTGATGACCGCCCACCGCGCCAAGGGCCTGGAATGGAGCCTCGTCGTCGTCGCCGGCGTCCAGGAGGGCCTCTGGCCCGACCTCCGCCGTCGCGGCTCCCTCCTCGAAGCCGACCGCATCGGCCGCGACGGGCTCGCCGAACCCCTCACCCCCGGCGCCCTCCTCGCGGAGGAGCGCCGCCTCTTCTACGTCGCCGCCACCCGCGCCCGCGACCGGCTCGTCGTGACAGCCGTCAAGACCCCCGCCGACGACGGCGACCAGCCCTCCCGCTTCCTCACCGAACTCGGCACGGAGCCGAAGGACGTCCCGGGCCGCCCCCGCCGCCCCCTCGCCGTGGCCGCCCTCGTCGCCGAACTGCGCGCCACCACCGTCGACCCGGCCGTCTCCGAGGCGCTCCGCGCCGCCGCCGCCCAGCGCCTCGCCCGGCTCGCCGCGCTCACCGACGACGAGGGTCAGCCGCTGGTCCCGGCCGCCCACCCGGACCGCTGGTGGGGCCTGTTCGAACCCACCCGCAGCCGGGTCCCGCTCCGCGACCGCGACCATCCCGTCGCCCTCTCCGGCTCCGCCCTCGACCAGCTCGCCAACACCTGCGCCCTCCAGTGGTTCCTGGGCCGCGAGGTCAAGGCCGACGCCCCCGCCACCGCCGCGCAGGGCTTCGGCAACGTCGTCCACGTCCTCGCCGACGAGGTCGCCTCCGGCCGTACCCCCGCCGACCTCGACGTCCTCATGGCCCGCCTGGACTCGGTCTGGGACGGGCTCGCCTTCGACGCCCCCTGGAAGTCCGCGCAGGAGAAGGAGCACGCGCGCGTGGCGCTGGAACGCTTCCTGCGCTGGCACGTCATGGACCGCGGCGGCCGCACGCCCGCCGCGACCGAGCACGACTTCGACGTGACCCTCGAAGCCGGTGCGTACGAGGTCCGGATCCGCGGCTCCATGGACCGCGTCGAGACCGACGAACACGGCCGCGCCTACGTCGTCGACTTCAAGACCGGCAAGTCCGCCCCCACCAGGGACGAGGTCGCCCACCACCCCCAGCTCGCCGTGTACCAGCTCGCGGTACGCGAAGGGGCCCTCGACGAGGTCTTCGACGGCCACCGCCCCGACCCCGGCGGCGCCGAACTCGTACAGCTGCGCCAGCCCGCCCCCAAGAAGGAGGGCGGCGAGACCCTCCCGAAGGTCCAGGCCCAGGAGCCCCTGGCGGGGGAGTGGGTCGGCGACCTCCTGGCCACGGCGGCCGGCCGGGTCCTCGACGAGCGCTTCACCCCCACCACGGGCCAGCACTGCACCCACTGCGCCTTCCGCGCCTCCTGCAGCGCCCAGCCCGAGGGCCGCCACATCGTGGAGTAGCCCGTCCGGTGCCGGGACGCCGGTGCCACCCGCCGTAGCGAAGTCGCGGGCGCACGTCCCAGGGGTGACGCTGGTGGACAGGGGAATCCGCGAGGAGGCTCGCATGGCGTCCCAGCGACGAATGCTCCGCACCGCGACGGCCACCGTGGCGGCCGGCGCGACGGCCGTCTGTACGGCAGTGCTCGTCGGTGCCGCTCCGGCGGCCGGGGCCCTGGCCCCTCCTCCACCGGCGTACGCGCAGGCCGCCGCCCCCAGCCCTTCGCCCGACCCCTTCGCGGGCCTGACCGCCGACGAGATCGGCGACCGGGCCGTCACCGCCACCCAGTCCGCGACCTCCCTGCGGATGACCGGCCGGGTCGAGTCGGACGGGCAGCCGCTGGACATCGACCTCGCCGTCAACGACAAGCGCGAGTGCACCGGGCGGATGACGATCGGGGGCGGCAAGGCGGAGCTCCGGCAGACCGACGGGATCACCTACATGAAGGGCGACGAGCGGTTCTGGCGGGTCTCCATGACCTCCCAGGGGATACCGGAGCCCCAGATCGGCCCCACGATCGAGCTCCTCAAGGGCCGCTGGCTGAAGATCACCCCCGGTCAGGCGGGCAGTGGCGATCTGAGCGGGGTCTGCGACCTCAAGGATCTCCTCGCCGACCTGGACAAGGACGACGGCGAGCGCAGGGGCCTGACCCGGGGCCCCGACGCCGAGGTCGAGGGAACCCCGGTCGCCACCCTGGTGAAGAAGAAGCCCGGCGGCGAGACGACCACGGTGTCCGTCTCCCAGGAGGGCAAGCCCTACATCCTCAAGCTGGTCAAGACCGGGGGAGAGGAGCCCGGGACGCTCGACTTCTCCGACTACGACAAGCCGGTCGAGGTCGTCGTGCCGCCCGCGGACGAGACCGTGGACCTCACCAAGCTCGATCAGGGCACGACGACCCGGGCGGCCTGAGGCGCCCCCGCTCGCGTTCCGCCGTGGTCGGCGCTGTCGGTGGTCCCCGTTAGCCTCTTTGGGGTGACCGCACGCATCACCGACCCCGAGCAGCTCAAGGAGCTCCTCGGCATCCCGTTCACCCCGGAGCAGACGGCCTGCATCATCGCGCCGCCCGCCCCGCAGGTCATCGTGGCCGGAGCCGGTTCCGGCAAGACGACGGTGATGGCAGCCCGGGTGGTCTGGCTGGTCGGCACGGGCCAGGTCGCGCCCGAACAGGTCCTCGGCCTCACCTTCACCAACAAGGCCGCCGGCGAACTCGCCGAGCGCGTCCGCACCGCCCTCGTCCGCGCCGGCGTCACGGACCCCGACGTCATCGACCCCGACAACCCCCCGGGCGAGCCCCGCATCTCCACGTACCACGCCTTCGCCGGGCAGCTCCTGACCGATCACGGTCTGCGCATCGGCCTGGAGCCCACCTCCCGCCTCCTCGCCGACGCCACCCGCTACCAGCTCGCCGCGCGCGTCCTGCGGGAGGCGCCCGGACCGTACCCCGCCCTGACCAAGTCGTTCCCGACCCTGGTCAGCGACCTCCTCGCGCTCGACGCCGAGCTGGCCGAACATCTCGTACGGCCCGAGGACCTCAAGGCGTACGACACCGATCTGCTCGACGCCCTCTCCCGCGCCAGACTCTCCAACGCCGACCTGCGCAAGGTCCCCGAGACGGCCGCTGCCCGGCGCGATCTGCTCGACCTCGTGATCCGGTACCGCGCGGCCAAACGCTCCCGCGACCTGCTCGACTTCGGCGACCAGATCGCCCTCTCCGCCGAACTCGCCACCACGCGCGCGGAGGTCGGCGCCATCCTGCGCGACGAGTTCAGGGTCGTGCTGCTCGACGAGTACCAGGACACCTCCGTCGCCCAACGGCTGCTGCTCTCCGGCCTCTTCGGCGCGGGCACCGGGCACGCCGTGACCGCGGTCGGCGACCCCTGCCAGGCCATCTACGGCTGGCGCGGCGCGTCCGTCGCCAACCTGGACGACTTCCCCACCCACTTCCCGTACGAGGACGGCAGCCCCGCCACCCGTTACGCGCTCTCCGAGAACCGGCGCAGCGGCGGCCGCCTCCTCGACCTGGCCAACGGCCTCGCCACGCCCCTGCGGGCCATGCACGCGGGCGTGGAGGCGCTGCGCCCGGCGCCCGGCGCGGAGCGGGACGGATCGGTACGGATCGCCCTCCTCCCCACCCACGCGGAGGAGATCGACTGGCTCGCCGACTCCCTCGCCCACCTGGTCCGCACGGGCAAGGAGCCCGGTGAGATCGCGGTCCTGTGCCGGACGGCGACCGACTTCCCCGCCATCCAGGCCGCTCTGGTGGCCCGTGACGTCCCCGTCGAGGTCGTCGGCCTCTCTGGCCTTCTCCACCTGCCCGAGATCGCCGACCTGGTCGCGGTCTGCGAGGTCCTCCAGGACCCCGGCGCCAACGCCTCCCTGGTCCGTCTCCTGACCGGCCCCCGCTGGCGCATCGGCCCGCGCGACCTGGCCCTCCTCGGCCGCCGCGCCCGGCTGCTCGTCCACCGGGACCGGGACGGCGACGCCGACGCCGACCAGCGGCTCGCCGCGGCCGTCGAGGGCGTCGACCCCGCCGAGGTCATCTCGCTCGCGGACGCGCTCGACACGTTCCTCGACTCCGGCGGCGAGGACGACGGCCTGCCGTTCTCCGTCGAGGCCCGGGTTCGCTTCGCCCGGCTCGCCACGGAACTGCGCATGCTGCGCTCCTCGCTCGCCGACCCGCTGATGGACGTCCTGCACCGGGTCCTGTCCACCACCGGCCTGGAGGTCGAGCTCTCCGCCTCCCCGCACGCCCTCGCCGCCCGGCGCCGCGAAACCCTCTCGAACTTCCTCGACACAGCGGCCGGCTTCGCCTCCCTGGACGGAGAGGCGACCCTGCTGGCCTTCCTCGGCTTCCTGCGCACCGCCGCGCAGTACGAGAAGGGCCTCGACAACGCGCTCCCGGGCGGCGAGAACACGGTCAAGGTCCTCACCGCCCACAAGTCCAAGGGCCTGGAGTGGGACGTCGTGGCGGTGCCCGGCCTGGTTTCCGCCCAGTTCCCGAGCACCAGGTCCCGCGAGTCGTGGACCTCCCAGCCCCAGGTGCTGCCGCACGCCCTGCGCGGCGACACGGCGACGCTGCCCGCCATCACGACCTGGGACGCGGCCTCCCTGAAGAGCTTCAAGGAGGCGATGCGCGATCACCAGCACACCGAGGAGCTCCGCCTCGGCTACGTGACCTTCACCCGCCCCCGCTCCCTCCTCCTGGGTTCCGCCCACTGGTGGGGCCCGGCGCAGAAGAAGCCCCGAGGCCCCTCGGACTTCCTCCACGCCCTGTACGACCACTGCGCGGCAGGCTTCGGCGAGATCGAGGCGTGGGCGGACGAACCGGAGAAGGACGCCGAGAACCCTTCCCTGACGGAACACCTCGCGGACCAGGCATGGCCCCTGCCGCTGGACGAGGAGTCGCTCGTACGGCGCCGCAAGGCCGCGGCCGCCGTCGAGGCGGCGCTGTGGGCCATCGTTCCGCAGGGCGGTGGGGGCACCCCCGGACGAGGTCCGGGCGCGGCTGGGCACAACGCCACGGACGCGCTGCCCGCGCAAGGGTCCGCACTCCAGGACCCCGAGGACCTCTGGCCCGATGAGGAACCCGTCTGGGACGACGAGCCTCTCTGGGAGGACGAGCTCCTCCGGGACGACGCCCCCGAGCCCGACGAGATCCCCATGGCCGACGAGATCCCCGTGCCGGACCCGATCCCCATGGCCGACGAGATCCCCGCCCCCCGGGCCCCCGAGCGGGCACTCACCCCGGAGGACCGGAGAACCCTCGCCTCCTGGGACCGTGATCTCACCGCGCTCACCACCGAACTGAGGCGCGCCCGCGCCACCACCCGCGACGTCCTCCTGCCCGCCTACCTCTCCGCCTCCCAGGTCCTCCGCCTCGCCGCCGACCCCGACGGCTTCGCCCAGGACCTGGCCCGCCCCATGCCCCGCCCCCCGCAGCCGGCCGCCCGCCGCGGCACCCGGTTCCACGCGTGGGTGGAGTCGCGGTTCGAGGAGCTCCCGCTCCCCATGCTCGGCCCGGACGAGCTCCCCGGCGGCGAGGAGTTCGCCGGCGAACCGGAGATCGTGGACGAGCGCGACCTCGACGCGCTCAAGGACGCCTTCGCCCTCACCCCGTACGCCCACCGCACCCCGTACCGCGTCGAGGTCCCCGTCCATCTCTCCCTCGCGGGCCGGGTCGTCCGGGGCAGGATCGACGCCGTCTACCGCGACCCGGACACCGGCGCGTACGAGATCGTCGACTGGAAGACGAGCCATCTGCGCACCGCCGACCCCCTCCAGCTCGCGATCTACCGTCTCGCCTGGGCCGAGCAGCACGGCCTCGCCCCCGACGAGGTCGCCGCCGCCTTCGTCTACGTACGGACGGGAGAGGTCGTACGGCCCCGGAGGCTCCCCGGCCGTACCGAGCTGGAGGGGATCCTCCGGGGCGGACCCACCCCGGACAGACCCGCCCCGGACGCCGGATAGGCTCAGGAGCATGAGCGAGACCCCGGACAACGCCGTCCAGACCGTACGTACCCAGGCCGTACGCACGTACATCGAGCAGCACCGCGCCGCCTTCCTCGACGACCTCGCCGCCTGGTTGCGCATCCCCTCCGTGTCGGCGCAGCCCGCCCACGCCGAGGACGTACGGCGCAGCGCCCGGTGGCTCGCCGACAAGCTGACCGACACGGGGTTCACGACGGTCGAGGTCTGGGAGACGGACGGCGCGCCCGCGGTCTTCGCCGAATGGCCCTCCGAGGACCCGGACGCCCCGACCGTGCTCGTCTACGGCCACCACGACGTCCAGCCGGCCGCCCGCGAGGACGGCTGGCACACGGACCCGTTCGAGCCGCACGTCACCGACGGCCGGATGTACGCGCGCGGTGCCGCCGACGACAAGGGCCAGGTCTTCTTCCACACCCTCGGCGTCCGCGCCCACCTCGCCGCGACCGGGCGGACCGCCCCCGCGGTCAACCTCAAGCTGATCGTCGAGGGCGAGGAGGAGTCGGGCTCCCCGCACTTCCGGGCCCTCGTCGAGGCCCACGCGGACCGGCTCGCGGCCGATGCCGTGATCGTCTCCGACACGGGCATGTGGTCCGAGGACACCCCGACGGTCTGCACCGGGATGCGGGGCGTCGCGGACTGCGAGATCGAGCTGTACGGCCCCGACCAGGACATCCACTCCGGTTCCTTCGGCGGCGCCGTGCCCAATCCGGCCACCGTCGCCGGTCGCCTGGTCGCCGCCCTGCACGACGAGGACGAGCACGTCGCGATCGCCGGGTTCTACGACGGTGTCACCGAGCTGTCGGACGCCGAGCGGGCCCTCATCGCCGAGCTGCCCTTCGACGAGGCGCGCTGGCTGACCACCGCCAAGTCCCACGGCACCCTGGGCGAGTCCGGCTTCTCCACCCTGGAGCGCGTCTGGGCCCGCCCGACCGCCGAGGTCAACGGCATCGGCGGCGGCTACCAGGGCCCCGGCGGCAAGACGATCGTCCCCGCCTCCGCGCAGCTGAAGCTCTCCTTCCGGCTGGTCGCCGGCCAGGACCCGGACAAGATCGAGCTCGCCGTACGGGACTGGCTCGCCGCCCGGGTCCCCGCGGGCATCCGCCACGAGATCGTCTTCGGCGCCCCGACCCGGCCCTGCCTCACCCCGCTCGACCACCCGGCCCTCAAGGCGGTCGCGGGCGCGATGAGCCGCGCCTTCGACGGCGCCAAGGTCCGCTACACCCGCGAGGGCGGCTCGGGCCCGGCCGCCGACCTCCAGGACGTCCTGGGCGCACCGGTGCTGTTCCTCGGCATCTCGGTGCCGTCCGACGGCTGGCACGCCCCCAACGAGAAGATCGAGCTCGATCTCCTCCTCAAGGGCGTCGAGACCACCGCCCATCTGTGGAGCGACCTGCCCGCCGCACTCCACACAGCCGCGCGATGAACCCACACAACGATCCGGGGGAGTTGGAAGTACCTGTGTCCACCTTGAACAGCCAGTTCGCGGACCGGCCGATCTCGCTCACCGCCCCGAGCGGCATCGACCGCGCCGCTCACCACCGTCTCGACGAGGCCTGGCTCGCGGCGGCCTGGAGCCACCCCACGACCCGCGTCTTCGTGGTCTCCGGCGGTCAGGTGCTGATCGACGACACCCCCGACGGCCGCACCGAGCTCGTCATGACCCCGGCCTTCGAAGCGCCGGTCACCGAGACGCACCGCTACTTCCTGGGCACGGACGCCGACGGTGTCTCCTACTTCGCCCTCCAGAAGGACGCACTGCCCGGCCGGATGGACCAGTCCGCCCGGCCCGCGGGGCTGCGCGAAGCCGGCCTGCTGCTCTCGCCCAGGGACGCGGGCCTCATGGTGCACGCCGTCGCCCTGGAGAACTGGCAGCGGCTCCACCGCTTCTGCTCCCGCTGCGGCGAGCGCACGGTGATCGCGGCCGCCGGCCACATCCGTCGCTGCCAGGCCTGCGGCGCCGAGCACTACCCGCGGACGGATCCGGCGGTCATCATGGCCGTCACGGACGAGCAGGACCGCATCCTGCTCGGTCGCCAGGTCCACTGGCCCGAGGGCCGCTTCTCGACCCTCGCGGGCTTCGTCGAGCCCGGCGAGTCGATCGAGACCGCCGTGATCCGCGAGGTCTTCGAGGAGGCCGGTGTCACGGTCGGCGAGGTCGAGTACGTCGCCAGCCAGCCCTGGCCCTTCCCGTCCAGCCTGATGCTGGGCTTCATCGCGCACGCCACCTCCTCGGAGATACACGTGGACGGCGAGGAGATCCACGAGGCCCGCTGGTTCTCCCGCGAGGAGCTGGCCGCCGCCTTCGAGTCCGGCGAGGTGCTGCCCCCGTACGGCATCTCGATCGCCTCCCGGCTGATCGAGCTCTGGTACGGCAAGCCGCTGCCGAAGCCGGGCGATGTCGTCTGACGCCCGCACCCATGGCTGGGCGCGTCGCGTCAGACGCCGACCTTCTGCTTGACCTGGGCGAGCGACGGGTTCGTCAGCGTCGTGCCGTCGGCGAAGAGCACGGTCGGGACGGTCTGATTGCCCCCGTTGGCCTTCTCCACGAACGCGGCCGAGTCGGGGTCCTGCTCGATGTTGATCTCCGTGTACGCGATGCCCTCGCGGTCCATCTGGCTCTTCAGCCGACGGCAGTAGCCGCACCACGTGGTGCTGTACATCGTCACAGTGCCCTGCATGGCCTGGCGCTCCTCTGTTCGCGGGGTGGGTGCCGAGGGAAAGAACGTACGCGCCCCCGTGCCCATTCCCGCATGCGGGAGAGCGTGATTCGTATGACCGCACGCCCGGCCCTGTGGACAACGCGACGCGGCGCCCCTCGCGAACCTGGCAGCATGGCGGGGTGACAGCAGCAACGCACTCCACTCTCTTCCCGCAGGTCCCCGAGTCGGCCGACGCGGTGCTCGACGGGCTCGACCCCGAGCAGCGCGAGGTCGCCCTTGCCCTGCACGGTCCGGTGTGCGTCCTGGCGGGAGCCGGTACGGGCAAGACGCGGGCCATCACGCACCGCATCGCGTACGGGGTCCGGGCGGGCATACTCCAGCCCGGCAGTGTGCTGGCCGTCACGTTCACCAACCGGGCGGCCGGGGAGATGCG
Organism: Streptomyces sp. NPDC056527; assembly: GCF_042794475.1. Lineage (NCBI taxonomy): Bacteria > Bacillati > Actinomycetota > Actinomycetes > Kitasatosporales > Streptomycetaceae > Streptomyces > Streptomyces sp. NPDC056527. The sequence goes on along the minus strand of NZ_JBHTTQ010000035.1, from coordinate 3,479 downwards.
CGGCCGGCTCCGCGAGCTCGGCGCGGGCGGGGTGCAGGCGCGCACCTTCCACTCCGCGGCCCTGCGCCAGCTCCAGTACTTCTGGCCGAAAGTCGTCGGTGGCGATCTTCCCCGGCTCCTTGAGCGCAAGGTCCAGCTCGTGGCCGAGGCCGCCGCGCGCTGCCGTGTCCGGCTCGACCGCAACGAGCTGCGCGACGTCACCGGAGAGATCGAGTGGGCCAAGGTCACCCAGACCGTCCCCGCCGACTATCCCGCGGTCGTCGCCAAGTCGGTCCGTGACGCTCCCCGCGACCCGGCCGAGATCGGCCAGATCTACGCGATGTACGAGCAGCTCAAGCGCGACCGCTCGGTGATCGACTTCGAGGACGTGCTGCTGCTCACGGTCGCCATCCTCCAGGACCGGCACGACATCGCCGACCAGATCCGCAGCCAGTACCAGCACTTCGTGGTGGACGAGTACCAGGACGTCTCCCCGCTCCAGCAGCGGCTCCTCGACCTGTGGCTCGGCGACCGCGACAGCCTGTGCGTCGTCGGCGACGCCAGCCAGACCATCTACTCCTTCACCGGGGCCACCCCCGACCACCTGCTGAACTTCCGCACCCGGCACCCGAACGCCACGGTGGTCAAGCTCGTCCGCGACTACCGCTCCACCCCCCAGGTCGTCCACCTCGCCAACGGACTGCTCAGCCAGGCCCGCGGCCGCGCCGCCGAGCACCGCCTGGAGCTGATCTCCCAGCGCGACCCCGGCCCCGAGCCCGGCTACACCGAGTACGCCGACGAGCCCGCCGAGGCAGAGGGCACCGCCCGCCGCATCCGCGACCTGATCGCGGCCGGTGTCCCGGCCGGCGAGATCGCCGTGCTCTACCGCATCAACGCCCAGTCCGAGGTCTACGAGCAGGCCCTCGCCGACGCCGGAGTGCCCTACCAGCTGCGCGGCGCCGAGCGCTTCTTCGAGCGCCAGGAGGTACGGGAGGCGGGCATCGCCCTGCGCGGCGCCGCCCGCGCCGGGGGCAACGACTCCCTTCTCGACGACGCCGATGACCTGCCCTCCCAGGTCCGGGCCGTGCTCTCCACCAAGGGCTGGACCACCGAACCGCCCGCCGGCTCCGGTGCCGTCCGCGACCGCTGGGAGTCCCTCGCCGCCCTGGTCCGCCTCGCCGAGGACTTCGCCCGCGCCAGGAGCGGTGCCACGCTCTCGGACCTCGTCGCCGAGCTCGACGAGCGGGCCGCCGCCCAGCACGCCCCGACCGTCCAGGGCGTCACCCTCGCCTCGCTGCACGCGGCCAAGGGCCTGGAGTGGGACGCCGTCTTCCTGGTCGGCCTCACCGAGGGCATGATGCCGATCACCTACGCCAAGACCGACGAGCAGATCGAGGAGGAGCGGCGCCTGCTGTACGTCGGGGTCACCCGCGCCCGGCTGCACCTCACGCTCTCCTGGGCGCTCTCCCGCTCCCCGGGCGGCCGCGCCTCCCGGCGCCCCACCCGGTTCCTCAAGGGGCTGCGTCCCGGCTCCGGCGCTCTCGGCGGTCTCGGCGCGGGCGGTGGCGGCTCCATCGAGCGGGGCGGAGCCGCCCGGCGCAAGCACCGCGGTCCGGTGCTTTGCCGCGTCTGTGGCGCCACGCTCACCGAAGCCGGCGAGATGAAGCTGATGCGCTGCGAGGACTGCCCCTCCGACATGGACGAGGCGCTCTACGAGCGGCTGCGCGACTGGCGCGCCGACCAGGCCAAGGAGCTCGGGCAGCCCGCGTACTGCGTGTTCACCGACAAGACGCTGATGGCGATCGCCGAGCGCATGCCGTCCACGGACGGAGAACTGGCCGGGATCTCCGGCGTCGGCGTCCGCAAGCTCGACCGCTTCGGGGCCGACGTCCTCGCCATCTGCGCGGGCGAAGAGCCAGGTGGGGAGCCTGGAGGAGACGACGAGGAGGACTCTTGAAAACTCGTCGGAAAAATAGTTTGCGCACCCCCCGTCAAGCCCCATAGGTTCTTAACCACGGAAACAGCGGCTTCTTCGAAGCCCTGCCTTCGTGCTGTACTTGTCCAAATGAACATGAGGGTCCGGCTCACCCCGAGCCCTCCGAGACGCCGAGAGGAGGCGATTCCAGTGATCAGCAACATCAACAGCACCAACGTCAGCTTCGTCAGCACCGACAAAATGACCGATCGCTCGGTCGTCTCCGCCTGCTCGCTCGGCCTCTCCGGCTCGGCGTTCATTGGCAGCGGTCTTCCTGGCACCGGTCTGTCCGGCGCTGGTATGGCCGGCGCCGCCGCTGCCCTGCGGCCGGCCGCCGCCCTTGCGGGCCTGCTCGTCATGGAGCGCGATGAGCGACCGACCAAGGCACTGGAAGCAGGAGTAGCAGCAGTCGAGGCCAAGGCCTATGACTTTGCGGCGACCGGTGCCGAAACCAAGCAGCAGACGACGCAGCACCACACGATGTGGGCCTTCCGTGGGCTCGAACCCTGGAGTGATCCAGCCTGATCGACGATCAGGCCGGCGCCTTCAGGGCCGCGGAACCCCACCCGGGATCCGCGGCCCTTCTGTTTGTCCCCGAACGGGGACGACGGAGCGAAGGGGCCTCGGGACCAGCAGAACCCGGTACCAGCCGAAACCCCGGCCAACAGGCCGGAACGACCAGACGAGGAAACACCACCGTGCAACTCGAAGCGCACGCCCCGTCCGTACCGCCTTCCGAAACGATCCCCCCGCCCGGCCTCACGGAGGACTCCACCTTGACCCCCCTCACCGCGCTCACCGCGCTCGACGACGCCATCGAGAACCTCGGCGTACCCGTCCCCTGCCGCTCGTTCGATCCGGAGGTCTTCTTCGCCGAGTCCCCGGCCGATGTCGAGTACGCCAAGTCCCTCTGCCGCACCTGTCCGCTGATGGAGGCCTGCCTCGCCGGCGCGAAGGAGCGGCGTGAGCCGTGGGGCGTCTGGGGCGGCGAGCTGTTCGTCCAGGGAGTCGTCGTGGCCCGCAAGCGGCCGCGTGGTCGCCCGCGCAAGAACCCGGTCGCGGCATGAACGTCACCGGAACCATCGACCGACCCCTCACGCACGATCCCCAGAAGCAGGCCCCGATGACCTCTTCCACCAGCGAGCCCTCCGGCTCCGCGACCCCAGACGTTTCCATCACCGGCGCGAACGCCTCGCGTCAGAACAGGACCCGTGAGATGCAACTCATCCCAGAAGCCCTGGCTCGTGCTCATATGCACGACCGCCTGCGGGAAGCCGACGCGGAACGCCAGGCCGTGCGCCTGGTCGCCGCCCGGCGGATGCAGCGGCGTGCCGAGCGCGTCTCCCTGCGCGCCCGCCGCGCGCTGGCCATGGCCGTCATGCACTGACGAAACGAACCCCGCGGGGGCCGGGCCCAACCGACCCGCCCCCCCCGGGGGGTTGGCGCGGCCCCGGCGCCCCCCGACAAAAGGAGGTGAGGTTAAACAAGCCCCCCCCCGCAAAGAGCCCCAAGTATTCACCCCCAG